>DASYYH010000016.1:300000-482752 GCA_035934015.1 Candidatus Acidiferrales bacterium | reverse complement strand
CACCCCGAAGAACTCGACAGCCTGCTCAAATCCGAGTCTCGCAGCCAATCGGCCTAAAGTTCGGTAGCACCTCAGATTGACCCTAGTAGGTTGGTTTCCGGTTATCCGACTTACCAGGAGTTGCGTAGAAAAACGGGTGTATCCTCCTCGAAAGGGTAATGACGGGCTCGGAGGCGTCTCATATGTCTCGTTACAAACTAATGCCAGTCTCTATGTTTTTGATGATAACGACAGCATGGGCACCCGCTTCTTGTGTGTTTTGCCTCGGCGCTGCGTCCGCAGGCGCTCGTACACCCGAAAGCAAAGTTCACGCGCCCTATCCTGATAGCGCGCAGGGGCTGAAGCAGGAACTGAAGGACATGCTTGAGGTGGCGCGAAAGCGCAGGTCGGACCAGCTCCGAGCCATGATAAGGGATTTGGAGATTCCAGATGCTCGGGCCTGGTATTTGACAAATTTTGGGACGTCCGGGTTGGAGATTGCGGACAAGTACGAAAAATATCTCACGACATCGGAGGAGCAGCTCACGAACCAGATGATCGGGTTTGCTCGCCAGGATGGCTACTTTTCCGTAAAGAAGCAAGACGCGAAAAAAGTTTATCCAAACCTTGTTACAGCCCCCGAGATATTTCTAGCCGCCTGGAAAACAAGTTCCTTACGCGGAGAGGACCCTTCCGAGACGCCGTTTGGGTATTTCCTGTTTGTTGATGGAAAGTTCCGCTGGGATAGCACGATCATGTGGGTGACCGTTGATTAGATGTGTAGGCGATCCGAATCCGACGACAGCTTTCACCTGCCAAACTCCTGAGTAAGCGGGGTAACCGGAAATTGAGTCACTACGTAGAGGTCCTCGCGCTTTTGCCATCCCCGAAGCGTGTGCTAACATCACTTGTTTGACGAAGCACTTCCATCCCGCGCGTAATTATTCTTACCGTCGAAGGCGACCCTTACAATGAAAGCCCTGCGCAAGATGCGTCCAGAACAAGGCGCGCAACTCGAATCCGTCTCCATTCCCGCATTTGGCCCTTCCGACGTTCTCATCCGCGTTCGCGCCGCCTCGATTTGCGGCACCGATCTCCACATTTATCACTGGGACAAATGGTCTGCCTCGCGCATTCGCCCGCCGATGACCTTCGGCCACGAATTCTGCGGCACCATTGAAAAAGTCGGCGGCGAAGTCGGCGGTCTCAAGCCCGGCGATTTCGTCAGCGCCGAAATGCACGTGAATTGCGGCCATTGCCGAGCCTGCCGCGCCGGTCAGCCGCATCTCTGCCGCCTCGTCAAAATCATTGGCATCGATGCCGATGGCTGCTTCGCCGAATTCGTCCGCATTCCCGCGCGCAACGTCTGGAAAATCGATCCGGCGATTCCCGAGCATTACGCCGCCATCCTCGATCCGCTCGGCAACGCCGTCCATACCGTTCTCGCCGGAGAAATCGCCGGTCAGACTGTCGTCGTCACCGGCTGCGGCCCCATCGGCCTGATGTCCATCGCCGTCGCCCGCGCCTGCGGCTGCTCCACGATTTTCGCCACGGAAGTCAATGCCCATCGCCGCGAGCTTGCCAAAAAAATGGGCGCCGACGAAGTCTTCGATCCTCGCGCGGGCGATCCTGTCGCGCGCGTTCTCGAAGCCACAAACAGCGACGGCGTCGACGTGCTTCTTGAAATGAGCGGCAATCCCGCCGGAATTCGTCAGGGTTTTCAGATGCTCCGCCAGGGCGGACGTGCCTCGCTCCTCGGCATTCCCAGCGAACCTGTCACGCTCGATCTTGTCAGCGACGTGATTTTCAAAGGCGCCGTCGTCCAGGGCATCTACGGCCGCAAAATGTTCGAGACCTGGGAGCAGATGACTTCGCTTCTCAAGGCCGGCCGCCTGAATCTCGAGCCGCTCTTCAACGAGCGCCTTCCTCTCGACCGTTTCGCCGAAGCCTTCGCTCTCCTCGAATCCGGCCAGGCCGGCAAAATCCTCTTCTTCCCCAACGGTGTCGCCAAGTAACCGTAAGAATTGATGTCCTTGCCGCTCTACGTGCTCTTGTGACTCTTTCTTTCGGGACTCTTCCATTCCGTGGCCGCGACAATACAAACTCGCTGATGAGCGCGCGCCATTTTGTCTCCTCGTTCTTCTCTTCCGCCTGTCCTATAATGTCTCCTTGTTCTGCTCAGCTCTTTTTCCTTCATAGGAGGATTCATGGCCACGCCATCTTCGGCTTCTTCCACTCGTCCTCAGCTTCAATATCTCCGCGACGCGCTCGATGACCTCAAAGCGCGTCATCTTTATTTCCGTCTCCGCATTCTCGAGGGCGAGCAGAAGCCCATCGCCGTCATCGACGGCAAGGACGTCATCAATCTCAGCTCCAATAATTATCTCGGCCTCACCACGCATCCGAAGCTCCGCCGCGCCGCCATCGACGCCATTCGCAAGTACGGCGTCGGCTCCGGCGCTGTCCGCAGCATCGTCGGCACCATGAAAATCCACATGCAGCTCGAAGAGCAGATCGCGCGCTTCAAAGGCACCGAAGCCTGCGTCGTTTTTCAATCTGGCTTCACCGCCAACGCCGGCACGGTCTCTGCCATTCTCGGCAAGGAAGATCTGATCATCTCCGACGAGCTCAACCACGCCTCCATCATCGACGGCTGCCGCCTCTCCAAAGCCACCATCAAGGTCTTCAAGCATAAGGACATCGCCGATTGCCAGCGCATCCTCGAAGAAACGAAAAATTGGAACGGCCACAAGCTCCTCATCACCGATGGCGTTTTCTCCATGGATGGCGACATCGCTCCGCTTCCCGCGCTCTGCGACCTCGCCGAAAAATACAATTGCATCATGATGGTTGACGACGCGCATTCCTCCGGCGTCCTCGGACGCAATGGCCGCGGCACCGTCGACCATCTCGGCTGCCACGGCCGCGTCGATATTCAGGTCGGCACGCTCAGCAAAGCCATCGGCTCCATCGGCGGCTATGTCTGCGGCTCGCGCGACCTCATCGAATTTCTTTATCATCGCGGCCGCCCGTTCCTCTTCTCGACGTCCCATCCGCCCTCCGTCACCGCCACGTGCCAGGCCGCTTTTGAGCTGCTCGATTCCGATGCCGGCGCGAAGCTCGTCAAGCGCCTCTGGAGCAACACGAAATTTTTCAAGCGCGGCCTGAAGCGTCTCGGCTTCGATACCGGCAAGAGCGAAACGCCCATCACGCCCGTCATGGTCGGCGACGCCGCCAAGACCTTCGAATTCTCGCGCGAGCTTTTCAACGAAGGCTTGATCGCTCTCGCTATCGCCTATCCGACCGTTCCCGAAGGCAAGGCGCGCCTGCGCACCATTGTCACCGCCACGCACAAGCGCGCCGATCTGACGCGTGGTCTCGAAATTTTCGAGCGCGTCGGCAAGCGCCTCGCCATCATTTAAGATAAGAGGACGCTCGGCGAGTGGAAGGTGATGTTATGACCAAAGAAGAAGGGCCCGCAAAAAAAACCGGCGAAGAAAATCAACGCGATTCTCGACCGTCCGCCGCAAACGATTCCTCGCGCTTCGACACCGCCGCCAACGGCGAAAATCTTGATAGCGTTGACGAAGCCTCGCGCGAATCTTTTCCCGCCAGCGATCCGCCGGCCTGGACTCTCGGCCTGCGCAAAAACAAACCCAAAGCCCGGTCCGCCTGAGATGAATATTCAGAATCTCTGCCGCGCCTACGAGGCCGCCGGATGACTCAATCCAAATTCACTCGCCTCGCAGCGACTCTTTTCGTCGGAGCGGCTCTCTTCGTCGTAATTCTCTCCGCGCCGTGTCCCGCCGCAGCTTCCGGCGCGCCTTACAAATACATTCGCATCGGCAATCCGATAAATATTCACGTATCTCCGCGCGCTGGTTATGCCCTCATTGGCGGCGGCGAAGATCTCGACCAGGCATTTCAATGGCTTTGTCAGCGCTCCGCGGGCGGCGATTTTCTCGTCGTACGCGCCAGTGGCACCGACGCTTACAATCCCTACATCCAGAATCTCTGCCGCGAAAATTCCATCGCCACGCTCATCATTCCCAGCCGCGATGGTGCCGAAAATCCTTTCGTCGCGCAGACCATTCGCTCCGCCTCGGCAATCTTCATCGCTGGCGGCGATCAAGCCAATTACATCAACTTCTGGCGCGGCACGCCCGTTCAGCGCGAACTCAACGCCGCCATTCGCCGCGGCGTTCCCATGGGAGGCACCAGCGCCGGCCTCGCCGTTCTTGGCGAATTCGCTTACACCTCGCAAAACGACAAGCCCCGTGGCCCCAATCTCACTTCCGCCGCCGCGCTCGCCAATCCGTTCCATCCGCAAGTCGTCATCGCTCACAATTTCCTAGTTATTCCCGCGCTGCGCGGCGTCATCACTGATTCTCACTTCCACGCGCGCGACCGCCTCGGCCGCACCATCGTTTTCATGGCCCGCATCCTCGCCTCCGGCGCGCCGCGCATCCGCGCCATCGGCATCGGCCAGCACACCGCGCTTCTTCTCGATCCCAATGGCAGCGCCGTCGCCGCCGGTTCCGGCGCCGTTTACCTTTTCTCTTCCGCGCTGCGTCCCGCCATTTGCCGCGCTGGTGTCCCGCTCACGTTCGCGGACATTCGCGTCCGCAAACTCATCGCCGGCCAAAAATTCTCTCTCGCTTCCTGGTCCGGCGACGGCCTCGCCTACTCTCTCTCCGTCGCCTCCGGCGTCATCCACTCCTCCCAGCCCTCCGGCTCGATCTATTAACATCCGCCCGTTGCTGCCGGTTCAGGGCACACCAACGCAGTGAAACGCCTTCTCGCGCAATATCCTAGCTTCGATCGTTTCTCAGCCGTGCTTCGTAGTCTCGGATGTATGTTGGTATGTCATTCCGTGCCCGCATTTTCGGATCGGCCTCCGGCTTTCCCGCGCTAAGGGAAATCGAGACGATCCCTGCCCAGAACGGCAGAGCGTAGTCTTCTTCCTCGTCGATCGGTGGCCCCTTGCGAATCTTCGTCGACGCTTCCTCGATCGAAAATTCGAGAACCATCGTGGCTTTCAGTTCCTTTTCACTGGGTCCGCGCACATCCGCCCATCGTCCGGCGATCATGTGTTCTGAAATCACGCGCAATGCTTGCAGGATCCGCTCTTTATCTTGGATCTTCCGCGCCGTTCCAAAGGCCACCACGGAGCGATAGTTCATGGAGTGATGAAACGCCGATCGCGCCAGAACCAGTCCATCGACGATCGTCACCGCGACGCACGCAGGCGCGCCTCGTTCAAGTTCTCGCAGCATCCGGCTCGCCGCCGAGCCATGCATGTAGAGCTTTTCCCCGCAGCGCCCATAGAGAGTGGGAATCACAAATGGTTGCCCATTCACAGCAAATCCGACATGAGCAAAAAATCCAGCATCCAGAATCGCATGAATGGTGCTGGCGTCATGCGATCCGCGATCCGGCAATCGGCGAAGTTCACTGCGTTTGGTCACATTCATCCTCCACTCGCATTTCTGTCACAATTCAGTCTTCTTCCCAGGCGTCAGAAGCGCGGCAAGGAACCAACATGCAGGATAGAGTGGATTTCTGCAATGACCAGTTAGCGCCAGATGATATAACCACTTCTCTTTTCGAGTTTACGATTCAAGTTTCCTGCGCAACCGCCTTGTTTGCTCGCCACTCATCACTTGTCGCTCGTCACTGCTTTTGCTGTCATCCCGAACCCGCCCGCGTCTTCGTTTTTGTAGGGCCCGATTGTACTCATCGGGCCGCTTTCTTCGTGTCTACGGAAACCCCCGTTTCGCTCGCTGCGGCTGGCTCCGAATATCTGCCATCTTCTTCAAACTCTCTTGCCACCGCTGCCGCTTTTCATTTAGATAGGTACCATCTGCCGGAGGTGCTCATGACCAAAAACCGTCTCGAAGCCTTCAGCGACGGCGTTCTCGCCGTCATCATCACCATCATGGTTCTGGAGATGAAATCCCCGCGCGGCGCCTCTTTCGACGCTCTCCGTCCCGTCATCCCCGTTTTTTCAAGCTACGTTCTCAGCTTCGTCATCCTCGCCATCTACTGGAACAACCATCATCACCTCCTCCACGCTGTTGAGCGCGTCAATGGCGCGACGCTCTGGGCCAATTTCCATCTTCTCTTCTGGCTTTCGCTTGTGCCTTTCACCACCGCCTGGATGGGCGACAACAATTTCAGCTCCCGCCCCGTCGCTCTCTACGGAATCGTCCTCTTGCTCGCCGCCATCGCCTACTTCATTCTCACGCGCACGCTCATCGCCCTTCACGGAAAATCCTCCACTCTCGCCACCTCTATCGGCCGCGACGCGAAGGGCAAAATCTCCATCGCCATTTACGTCGTGGCCATCCCGCTCGCCTTCCTTCATCCCGCACTCTCCGCGATTTGCTACTCCGTCGTCGCCATCATCTGGCTCATCCCCGACCGCCGCATCGAAAAACGCCTCGCCTCCTGACCCGTCCGCCATCTCGCACAGGTGGCTACTTGGGGATTTGTTGTTGGCGTTGATTTCGTAGGGGCGCTGCTTGCTGCGCCCGCCGCATATTTTCGTAGGGGCGACCCTTGGGTCGCCCGTCGCGACTCCCGAGTCGCGTTTTCTCGTAGTTCGTAGGGGCGCTGCTTGCTGCGCCCGTCGTGGCGCTTCTTGCCGCGTCGATTCTTGTTTTCGCCTTGTTTGCTCGCCACTCATCACTTGTCGCTCGTCACTGCTTTTGCTGTCATCCCGAACCCGTTCGCGCCCGTGCTATCTCTGTATCCGAACCTCAAATATGTATTCATCGATAATTCTTTTTTTTACAGTTTACTATTGATAAACATCTTGGGGGGGGTAGCGTCGCACTAGTCTTCTTGGCTTATTGGGCCCTCGTCGCACTGCGGAGTGACGCAATGAATGTCCCAAAGCCAGTGGTCGCAGGTTTCGTTATTTTGGCGTTCGCGCTTATTGGGTTGAATGTCGCGCTCGTCAAACAAGACCGCAAGCCGGGTGGCCTCAATAAAGCATACGAAGCGAACCTTCACCTTAACGTCGGCGCCACGGTTCCACCGCTTTCTGGCGCGAGTCTGACGGGAAGTCCCGCAACGATCGAATATGAGTCCGGCCAGCCAATGACCCTGCTTTTGGTCTTTGCGCGTTCCTGTTCAAATTGCACATTGAATTGGCCGGCATGGCAGAAGCTGCTTGCCAAAATTGATCCCACGCGTGCGCGTGTTATTGGAATCAGTTTGCAGAATGAGGGCTTAACGAGTCAGTTTCTCACCCAAATCGGCATGACAGCGATTGAAATGACGCTCCTTCCGGACGCGAGCAGCATTCTTTCATATCGATTCCGTTACACACCTCAAACTATATTGGTCGGCTCGGATCGAAAGGTGGAAGGAATATGGTCCGGCGTGCTCAACACGCGGCAAATAAGCGAGATTCAGCAGGCTGTCCTCTCGCCACAGCCTCAGTCCGCGACTAACAACGAAGCTGCGCAGTGACCTCGCGTGGCTACGAATCATCGAGCTTACGCCCGAACGGGCGAATTGCAGGAAAGGAGAATCACATGCGAAAGTTGTACAGCAGAGTAGTCAGAGTTACGGTATTGTGGACAGTGCTTCTCGCGGGGATGGCTGTGGTGGCAGGAACATCGGCGGTAGTGCTTGCATCCAACGGACCTATCCAGCTCGATGTCTGCAACACGCCCTGTGGGGATTTCAACGGTTACTCTTGCCCTAGTTTTTGCAACTGCCCTGCCCCTTTCATGGGAAGTGCCGAGTGCAAATGGCCCACATTCTGAGCGCTGCACGCTGATAACCCAAAGATAACAAACCGCCCTTCTCACCGGGGCGGTTTGTTATCATGAAACCGCAAACCGATGCATTATTCCGTGCGTAGCCTCATCCGCTCTGCCGCCTTCACTGTTTCCGCCGTCCTCACCCTTGCCCTCGGAATAGCCTCAGCGACGGCGCTGTTCACAATCGTAAACGGCGTGCTCCTCCACCCCCTCCCTTACCGGGACTCTGGGCGTTTGCTAGAACCTGCCGAACCCATGATGGCTGCGGACTTCCGCGACATCCAGTCGCAAAACAATGTTTTCGAACAAATGGCGATGTATGAGCAGGGCAGATACGTGCTCTCAAAGGGAGGCGAGGCTCAGTTCCTCACGAGTGAGGCGATTTCGCCGGGATTTTTTTCAATGCTTGGTGTGGCTCCTCTATTCGGCCGTAGTTTTGAGCCTCGCGAATATGAACCGGGAGCAGCGAATATTGTTTTGTTGAGCTACGCCGTGTGGGCGCGTAGTTTCGACTCGGACCCTCGCATCCTTGGATCATCAATCTTTCTGAACTCCAGACCCTATATCGTAATCGGCGTTCTTCCGCGCTGGTTCCGATTCAAAGACCGCTGGTTTGCTGGCGATACGGACGTTTGGCTGCCCTTGGCGCTTACTCCGTCGCAACTCGAGCAGCACGGCGGTCCCAAGTGGACTCCGAAAGGTCCTGCGCAGGACTCTTACAGCGTTCAAATAATCGGTTGCCTCAAACGCGGTGTGACCATCGAGAAAGCGCAGCGGAACTTCGATGGCATCCTCGAGCGCCTCGCCGCTGAGTATCCGCAAGATAAAGCGCTGCTAAAAAACAGCCAGCTCTATTCCCTGACATCCCTCCAGGCAGGGCCCATCGCTGGCATCCTCTGGCCGCTCTTCGGAGGTGCTGCACTCCTGCTTTTGGTCGCCTGTGTAAACGTTTCTGGCCTCACACTCGCGCGCGGCCTCGCCCGGAGGCGTGAAATGGCTATTCGGTCTGTGCTCGGCGCGCCGCGCCGCAAGATCGCCGGCCACTTTCTGATCGAAAGTTTGCTTCTCTCCTTCTCGGGAGCGGTTTTGGCCATTCCCATTTCCATCGGCCTCTTGGATGTCTTCAAATTTTTGGCGCCGCCGGCATACGCCCCGTGGTTCCAACACGCAGGCATTGACAGATGGGTCTTCCTGTTTGCCGTGCTGGCTGTCTTGCTCTGCACTGTTTTTTGCGGCCTGCTCACCGCTGTCGTCTGCTCCCGCTCCGATCCGAATTCCGACCTGAAAAGTCGTGTTGGCTCATGTTCCAATCTTCGAACTGGCCGCGGATTCAACGCACAAAAATGGCTCCTCATCGTCCAGATCGGTGCAGCCATGCTATTGCTAGTCGCAGCCAGCTTGATGGGACGCAGCCTCTGGCTCGTTCTCCACGAGAATCTTGGTTTCGATCCTCACAATGTCGCCATGGTTTCTCTTTTGTCGGCCAACTATCAAAATCCCGACGCGGCTCGCAGCAAGGCCTTCGAGCAGCAGTTGCTCGACAACGTGAAAACACTGCCCGTAATCCAGCTCGCCGCGTTCAGTCAGGTAGATTTTAAGGGTGTTGCCGAGTTGCCTTTTTCCACAAGCGCGTCGCCCTCGGGTCCGGCCGACAGCCTGCCCACGGCATATTGGTGGGGCGTGACGCCGGAATTTTTTAGCTTGATGCATATTCCCCTGGTGCGCGGACGTTATTTCTCGAACGCAGACGCTCTTAATACCGAACCCGTTGTCGTAGTGAACCAGACTCTGGCCCATATCTTTTTCAGCGGGAGCAATCCTGTGGGCAAGCGCATTACATATTTCACGTATGACCCGCTGCTCAAAAAAGTGGACGCCGAGATCGTTGGGGTTGTCCCTGACACCAAAATGACCGGCTTTAGATTGCCCGCAGGCCCGGAAATCTATACCTGCTTGTGGCAGCAGAACTGGGCCTTTGCCAGCCTATTCGTGCGCAGCGATGCTTCCCACGCCGCGCTCGTGTCGGCGTTGCGAGAAAAGATCAGGCAAACGGATCAGGGTTTCGCCTTGCTTGATGCTAAACCCGTCGAGCAAGCCGTGGAAGAATCGTTTTTCGCCCGCCCGAAGTTTCTTACTTTTTTGTTTGCTGCTTTCTCGCTCCTGGCGCTAATGCTGACCATCGTTGGCATTTTCGGCGCCGCTGCTCTCAGCGTCACCCGGCGAACCCGCGAAATCGGCATTCGTGTAGCCCTCGGTGCCCAAAAGAAACACGTGCTCAAAACAGTTCTCTGGGACGCCTCTATCACGTGCCTCTCGGGAGTTACGATCGGAGTCATTGCTGCGCTAGTCCTCACACGCCTGATCCGTAGCTGGCTTTACGGAATTTCGCCTAGCGACCCGATCACATTTATTGTATCCGCCATTCTGTTATTGGTTGTATGTCTCGTCGCAAGCTATATTCCTTCGCGCCGCGCCCTTCGCGTCGATCCCGCAGTCACCCTGAGATATGAGTGACTCATCGTCTCCGCGCGATCTGTGGTCAGCCGTTGGCAGGACACGGGAACAGCGCACGCGGATCCTCCTGCCGTCAATCACGATCGTCTGCATTGGTCTGGCTTTTGCCCAGCTCGCGTACTCGCGTCAAGCCGAAACGAGTCGCGCCGAAACATCCCAGGAGATGAACAAAGCAATCTTGGCAATCCGCGGCGCCTATGCGGCCTTCAACCGCGGTGACTTCGACGCCGCCGTGGCCTCTCTTGATCCGAATATCGACTGGACTGAGCCTGCGACGTTCCCCGGCGGAGGCACGTATCACGGACGCGATGCCGTGAAAGGCTACCTGAGCCAATCGCGCTCCGGCTGGACGCAAGGTACCAGTAAACCGGTGCGTCTTATCCTGGCCGGCAACCGTATCGTAGTTTTTGTCTTCGTCAGATTTCGCCCCAAGGGCGGTAACGACTGGCACGAAGCCAAAATCGCCGACGTTTATACCGTGCGCCGCGGCAAAATCGTCCAGATGAACGCCTTCGCGGATCGCCATGAAGCTCTGCGCTGGGCCGGCGTGAAGGACGCGCCCCGCAAATAAGAGGTCAAATTGCACCAATATTGTGCAATCCAAATTCCGTGGGGGACTTCCTCCTTTTCGGCGTTTCATCCGCCGAAGGTAGTCAGCTCCCCCAAGTCCCGAACTTTGCCCCAACAATCACGCGCCCGTTCCCCAGTCAGAGTGACAAATTGCACCAAAATTGTGCAATCCGAATTCGGCCATTTTTTCGAAAATTGTCTCTTTCGAAATGCACGAATTCGCTCCTTTTCGCATTTCGTGCAAATTTGTGGGATACCCAATCCTGTGGCTCTGAAAAGCATCTTCGCATCGCGAAAATCATGCCAAACACGAAAATTCAATGCCTGCTCTTCCAGTCCAATTCAGGGACAAAAAATGGCCCGAAAAAAGACAATTTGGCCCAATTGGCCGGTTTTAGTACCATCACTCAATTTTCAAAGGAGGGCCTCACATGCCCGGCTTTCGAACTTTGTATCGCGTAGCCATCCTGCTTTTCGCCGCTGCTTCAACAATTTTCTTTCCGCCACTCAGCAAATCAACCGCTGCATCGCGCGCCGCGCAGCCCGCCGCGGATCAAGTGCAAGCGGCGAAGCAAAATCCTTTACCGGGTCCGCCGCGAAAACAAAAATTGCCGCAAGAAAATTTGCTGAATCCTCGGACGCTCACTTACGAATTGCCGAACCAGATTCACTGGACTTCGGATGCGATGGGCGCGAAGACGGCGGTGCTGCTTGGCGATCCGTCGAAGCCCGGACTCTACATCATGCTCGTGAAGTGGACGCCGCATCACATGAGCCATCCGCACTGGCATCCGAATAATCGCTACATCACGGTGATTTCCGGAACGTGGTGGATCGGCACGGGAACGAAATTCGATCCGAATCGCACGGTGGCGATGCCCGCAGGAAGTTTTGTCACGCACTTCGCGAAGCAACCGCATTATGATGGCGCGAAAGATCAAGAATGCGTGCTGGAAATTGTCGGTGACGGCCCTGCGACGGCGACGCCCGCGGAAGAAAAATGAGTTCGAAAAAAAATCCGCGCGCGATAAAAATAAAAACCGGCAACCCGATTCAGATTTATCGCGCGGCGAAAAATTAAAAGGCGAAAAGAAAAATCAGTTAACTACGGATTTTTTTTGCGAGCCACGCGCGAATCTGATCGAAAATATCTTTTCGCTGATCCCAGCGCGGCGGAAAATGCGGCGAGCCGGGATAGGTGACCATCTTCACGGTTTTTCCGCGCTCGGCGGCAGGAGAGGAACGATTACTTGCGAGCTGAGGCTGAAAGGCGCGCAAAGATGCGAAGGCCGAGCCTTCGCGCTCTAAACGCGCGCCAAAGGAAGGGAATTCACATGACGCACATGGCGAAACGCAGCGACGTTGGTTGCGCATGCGTGCGCGCCGGAAGAGCCAAGGCGAGCGTGAACCTTGCGTCAGGTCGTGTTTTTGAACCTTTTCGATGCGAGCTTCAGCCCTGGCGGAGGATTTCGACGGGATTGGCGCGGGCGGCGGCTCGCGCGGGAATGTAGCAGCCCACGGCTGCGGCCAGCACGAGCAGAACGATGCCAATGGCGATTGGCTCCGCCTGCCATACGGCGACGGGGCCAAGCCAGTGCTGCATCACTGGCCGCAAATCGAGCGACGCCACCGCGCCGAGCGCGACGCCAGCGATAACGGCGAGAAGCAACTCGCGAGTGACATTCCAAGCGAGACGACCTGGGAGCGCGCCGAGGGCCGAGCGCACAGCGAGTTCGTGTCTTCGCGCCGCGACGGTTGCGGCAGCAACGGCGTACACGCCCTGGACGCTCAGCGCGAGCCCGAGCAAAGCGAGCAGAAGCATGCCGGCCATGCGCGCGAGAGGACGCGTTAGAGTTGCTTGCCAGCGTGCTTGCATGGTGGAAACATCGGAAATTGTCGCTGCGATGGGCATTCCGGCCAGCACTTGCGGAGCGAGGACGGCGACAGAGCGCGGCGAGGCTGTTGTCCGCAAAATCACGGCGCTGCAACAGTCCCACTGCGCCTCGGGGAAATAAATCGTCGGTTCCGGCTGCTGAGACCAGAAGCCAGTAAAGTCAGCGGCGACGCCGACGACCTTGTAATGCGTCTTATATTTTGGCGCAAAAGCGAGCCACGAACCCACTGCCTGTTCTGGCGAGTTCCAGTTTTTCCTGGCCATTTCGAGGCTGATGATGGCCACCGGCTCGCCGCCTCTGATGTCGGTGTCGTCAAACCCGCGGCCGAAAAGGATGGGAATCCCGAGGGTGCGGAAGTAGCCCGGCGAAACGGATGTAGGCTCGGCGGCTTCACGCTCTGTACCGACGGCATCGCCCTGCCTCATGAAGGAAGCAGGAATGCCCCATGGCGGAAACACTTCTGCCTGCGCGATCGCCTGAGTACCGGGCAGGCGCTCCAGCCGCGAGAGAACTTCCTGGTTGAAGGCGTCTGACTCGGCGTCGGAAAGCAGGATGTTGTCGCGCGTGTTGTATGACAGCAGCACGGTATGGCGTGGGTCCGGCCCGAGATTGGCGACGGATTGCGCGGCATACGTTCTTGCCGTCAAGGCCGCAGCGGCCAGCAAGCAAATTCCGATTCCTGCCTGCGCAGCAAGGAGCGCGAGCCGCCAGCGGCCCGCGCCAGGGCTGGAATCGCTAAGCCCGGTGTAACCGAGACCACTGCTCGCGGCCAGCGCGCGCGATGAGCCGGGTCCATCCGCTGCAGAGACCAGCAACGCCGACCAGACCAGCGCGGCGAGCAGAGCGAATAGCCCGAAGCCGAGCAAAACGATCAAGTTCAGCGGCGGCGGTTGGAGCAGCGGCGGGCCGAGGCCTGCGGCGGGCATCATCTGGGTTAGCACGCGCAGGAGTTCAAATGCAAATGCCACGCCCAGCCCCAGCGACAGCAGAGTGAGCAGGCATTTTTCCGCTGCAACTTCGCGCCACAGCCGCGAACGTTTCGCACCCAGGATGGCGCGGATAGCGATCTCGCGCCGCCGGCGTCTGCCCTCCGCGCCCATCAGAATGGCGAGATTGACGCAGCCGAGCAGGAAAACGAACCCGACGCCGAGGGCGAGCAAGCCCATGGTCTTGCGCGCTGGACCTTGCGCTATCTCTTCGAGGGTCTGCACGACCACGAGCCTACCTCGATCAAAGCTGTATTGTTGTCCCAGATGCTGGGCTACGACGGCTAGCGCCGCCTGCGCTTGCTCTGCACTGACGCCGGGACGGAGGCGACCGACCCCAAACAAGACAGTAGATCCCCGTGAGCGGGCCATCCAATTGTCCCGTGGCAGGAGGTACCACAGGTCAGTCACATCTTCCGTGAATGGGAGCGGAATGCTCACGCCGGGCGGAAGGACACCGGCTATGCGCATGCTCATTTCGCCACTTCCTGCCGCGTTATCTGCAATCCCGATCGTCGTGCCGACCACCGAACGACTGCCGCTGTAGCGAGTCTGCCGGAGCCGATAGCTGATCCAGACTGGTGAAGTCGCAGTGCCGGTCAGAGGTTCATCATCCGGGCGGATGCCGCGCCCCAGAACGGGGTGCATGCCCAAATCGCTGAACACACTTGACTGGACCCCGCACACACGAATCTCTGTTGAGCCTCTGTGGTCAAGCAGCCAAAGTTTTGGAATCCAAAAGCCACCGAGTGAGGCAAAGACGTTGCGGGTGGCGTCGGCGAAGTCCGTCAAGTCTGGCCCGGAGATCGCCAAGAGATTCCCGGATTCGGTGCGCTCCCGAACTTCCACAAGCTGTTCGGGATTGCGATACGGGAGCGGCTGATAGCCCAGCGCAAGCATCAGGCTCGTGAGCGCTGAGGCCGCGCCCATGCCAATGGCGATGGTGAGCGCAAACTGGCCCGTCAGCAGCGGACTCCGCCGCCAAGTTCGTAACCAAACGCTTATCCCCATAATTTCAATTGTAACTCCGATTGTTGCCGAAGCGTAGCACTATGGCATTAACGGAATATATTAAGTACTTGAATGATTAACTTGCGAAAGTGACAGCGGCGCATGGATCTCGAGAAGAACAGTTCAGCAGGTCAATGCGCTTTAGGCTCTAGCTTCGTTGCAGTGAAAATTATCGCGCGACGGGTTTTCATGAGATTGATTTCCTCCCACGACGAGAATGCTTGAGCATTATTTTTGCAAGATTACGAGGAAGCCCGGGTGCGCGCCCACGGGCAGCGGGTGAGCAAGCCACGCCGCGCGTGCAGCATTCTTCATAGAGAAACGCCACCAGTTCCTGCAACAGCTCATCATTGGCGCTATACCAGAGAAAGGTACCTTCGCGGCGCACGTTCACGAGGTGATTGATCTTCAATTTCTCCAGATAGTGGGAGAGCGTGGAATTGGGGATTTTGAGTTCGCTGGCAATCTCGTTGACGACCATCCCTTGCGGATGAGCGGAGAGAAGAAGACGGACGATGCGCAGTCGCGGCTCCGCGCCCAGAGCGGACAGCATACTGGCGTAGCGTGCGACGCGGCTGGAATTCTGTTTCCGGCTCATTGAGGCGCATCATTATAGTACGTTCTGACGCGCGGCACGGCGGAGAAACAGGCCGAGCGGGAAGCGGAGGCGGAGAGGACTCCGTGAGGGAATTGCCAGCGACTTGACATCGTCCGTTATTTCCTTATATTGAGAAATATGAAAATATATGAGAATGGCGGGCACATTGAAAAAAATGGCGGCGGACGCACATTCAGCCGGCGGCGATTATTGTCTTCCGCGGCGGAACTGGGCGCGCTGGCGCTTTTGCCGCGGAATGCGCTGCCGCAACAACCAGGGGAGGTTCCACACGAACTGGGCCTTCCGAAGCGGCCCTACGGATACCGGTCTCCTTTCGAGAGCAAAGTGGTGCGATCTTCGCACGGACATACGCCTCTCCAAGACCTCTACGGAATCATTACACCTTCGGAGCTTCACTACGAAGTGCTGCATTTCGGGATGCCCATGATCAATCCGGCTCATCATGAATTGCTGATTGATGGCCTTGTCGAGCGGCCGCTGATATTTACCATGAAGGATTTGGAGAGGATGCCGGCGGTTTCGGAGATCCATTTTCTGGAATGCGCGGGCAACAGCGGCGCCGACCAGGATGGTTTTCCAGGGAAGACACCGCAGGAGAGTCACGGACAAATGAGTTGTACGGAATGGACCGGCGTTCGACTTTCGACGGTCCTGGAACAAGTGGGATTAAAACCGACGGCGCGCTGGATACTGGCGGAAGGGGCGGATGCGGGGCGATTGGCGCGGAGCATTCCGGTCGAGAAGGCGTTGGACGACATTATTGTTGCGTACGGACAAAACGGCGAGGCGCTGCGTCCGGAACAGGGCTATCCGGTGCGATTGGTGGTGCCGGGGTGGGAAGGGAACACCAATATTAAATGGCTGCACCGGCTACAAGTGCTCGAGCAGCCGGCGATGACGGCGTGGGAAACAGGCTCGTATACGGACCTATTGCCGAGCGGCAAAGCACGGCAATTCACATTTGTGATGGAAGCGAAATCGGTGATCACGCGGCCTGCTGGCGGACAACGGCTCGACGGGCCAGGCGTTTATGAGATTACTGGCGTAGCGTGGTCTGGGCGCGGAAAGATCAACAGCGTGGAAATATCTGCCGATGGAGGCCAAAACTGGCAAAAGGCGGAATTGCAGGAACCTATTTTGACGAAAGCATTCACGCGTTTTCGCTGGACGTGGAACTGGAATGGAGCGGAAACAAAGATCGCGTCACGATGCACAGATGAAACGGGTTATTGCCAGCCGACGCGCGAGCAGATTGTCGCGGTGCGAGGGTTGAATGCGACGGATCACTACAATGGCATCAAATGGTGGCGCGTCCACAGAGATGGAGAAGTGACCTATGCGTAGGGTTGAAGTGTTCGCGGCGATTTGCGCGATTGCGTTTGGCATCGCGGCGTTTGGGCAAGGAAATCAAAATCAGCTCCATCTGGGACATCCGCCCACGCCGGAGCAAATGCGGCGATGGGGCATTACGGTGCTGCCGGACGGGACAGGACTGCCGGCGGGCAGCGGGACTGCCGCGGAAGGACAAATCGTGTATGCGGATAAATGCTCGGGATGCCATGGCGACCATGGCGAAGGGCGAGAGCCGCTGGGAATGAGACTCGTCGGAGGATTTGGAACGCTGCGGGACGAGAATCCTGTTCTGACCGTTGGGAGTTATTGGCCATACGCGACGACGGTGTGGGACTATATTTATCGTGCGATGCCGTACGCGCAGCCGGGGACGCTGACGGCGAAGCAGGCTTACAGCCTGACGGCGTATCTGCTGTATATGAACAAAATCATCGGGCGGAATGACGTGATGAACCGCAAGACGCTGGCGAAAGTGCGCATGCCGAACCGAGATGGATTCGTGCCGGATCCGCGTCCGGATGTGAGCTGCCCGCAAAACAAAAAATAGCAGCCGGGTCAGTTTGAATTTTGACTCCTTGCGTCACGAACCAGAAGATTCGAAGAGACCCACCGCCCCAAAATAGTGCGACAATTTCCCGCCTTTTCTCCTGCGAATTCCAAACGCGGGCGTGAATCAGCGCAGCGGCCAAAGCAACATTGCGAAAATGCTTGGACGTTGCGCGCGGCGCGGAGATGACGGGAGCGGTGTGTCGCGGTAGGATGATGGCGACGGAAGTTGCAGGATTGGGAGGAGTGGCGAACTGTGGCGAAGGAAGGGATCATTACCGCGGAGACGCTGCGATTTTTTCGCGAGCTGGGGCGGAATAACGGCAAAGAGTGGATGGACGAAAACCGCGAGCGATATCGCGCGCATGTGGTCGAGCCGCTGCGCCGATTGTTCGAGGCGCTGGCGCCGGGGATGCGGAAATTGCATAAGGATTTCGCGCTGGGCGGGCGTTCGGGCGAGAATTTTTCGCGCATCAACCGCGATATTCGTTTTGCGAACGACAAGACGCCGTACTACACGCACATGTATCTGTTTTTCTCGCACAGAGGCGCGCGCGGCGAGAAAAAAATCGCGCGAGGAGGCACAGGCGGACAATTGTACGTGGGAATTTCGGCGGACGCGGCGACGGTGGGATTCCGGATTTATGCGACGAGCGGCGAAAGCGCGCTGCGTCGGCTGGGCGCGCCGCGAGCGGCGGAGAATCTTGACTGGCTGGCGCGGCAGCGAGCGAAGCTCGGGCCGCGATACGACGGCTATTGGTATTCGGTCGATAAGGGCGAGTGGACGAAGCATGCGGGCTGGCCGCAGGATGCGAAAGAATGGAAAAAAGCGAAAGGATGGATCGTGCGGCGGCGATTGGCAGGCAAGGCGGCGACGCGCGGAGGATTCGCGGGCGAAGCGGAGAAAATTTTGCGTGAGATTTTTCCGCTGTATAGTTTCTGTTGCCTTGAAGATTGGAGGCGGAACAAACGGTGAAAGCGAAATGCGAATGACGCGAGCGGAAGCGAAGGCGAATCACATACTGGACAAAGGCGAAAGCCATGGGCAATTCACGGAGACGATTTACGGAGTGCTGTGCGCGGCGTGCCATAACTATATTTTGATCGATCACACGAATTGTCCGGCGACGTGCAGAGAGCATGAGACGTGCCGGCAGGCGTATGGGCAAACGTAGGAGCTGATTTTCGCGTGGGAGAAAGAGAGGGAGAGAAATGATGCTAGGGAGAGCGAGGATTTTGCGGGCGATCGCGGGAGTGGGAGCGGGATTTGCATTGGGCGCGGCGCTGGGGATGATGGTGATGAATGCTGGACCGGCCCAGGCGAGCAGGCCCGCTGAAGCGGACAGGCCCACCGCGGCGGGCAAGCCTGCGCTGGTGGCGCATGGCGCAGCGAATCGCGGAAGCAGCGGCGCGCAAGCCCGCGCGGGAGGGCAGGCTATGGGGCATGGCGGCGACGCGGCGAAAATGGACGCGCAGCACGCGGAACTGGCGAAGATGACGGGAGAATTCGATCGCGTGGTGAAATTCGTCGGGCAGACGGGCGCGACGGCGCAGCCATCGACGGGGACTTCGAAATTTTCGCCAGTGCTGGGCGGGAAATTCATTCTGGAAGAGAGCCACGACGTGGTGTTTGGGCGGCCGGTGGAGGGATTGCGGATTTACGGGTACAACGACGCGACGAAACAGTTTGAAATGGCGCGGATGTACACGATGTCGAACGCGATTACACTGATGAAGGGCGCGAGCGATGACGGCGGGAAGACGATTGACTACGCGGGCGAAGCGATGACCGGAACGGGGAACATCGAGATGCACGCGACGCTGCGCTGGATGAATGATGATGAGTTCAGCGTAACGATGTCGACGGCGAGCAAGGATGGGAAGGAAACGCCGTTTCAGGAGACGGACTACACGCGGAAGAAGTAAGTTCGGTTGCGCGCAAGGACGTGGCGAGACGCGATTGGGAGGCGATGCGAGCGATTCGGGCGGAGCGCTCGTAAAAATAAGGACATGAGAATTGAACCCGTACTTCAGCGGCTGAAGCCGATCTCGAAGCACGGGGCGTATCGTCGCGGCTGCCCTTCGCAAGGCCCACTCAGGACGAAAAGCCCGCCTGCGGCAGGCAGGCCGCGACGCGCAAGTCACATTCTTTGGAGGGAGGACGTGACGCGGAGCGGACAGAACTCCTTGCGTTCGGCGATCAGAACACCTAGACTGAATTTATGTTTTTTGGGCTACGAACGGCGCGGGCTGGCGCTCGAACAGCATGCGGCTCGCGGCTGTCCATGATTATTTCGCGACGCCCGCGGGCTGTTTTTGCCGTCATCGTTCTGTGGATGGCGGCTCCAACCGTCGTGGCGGTCTGCGGTGTTCCGTGTCAAACCGTGAATTTGCGCGCCTGTTGTCAACACCACAGCACGCCGATGCCAAACATGCCCATGCCAAACGCGCCGGCATCGCATAGGCATATAACGAATACTCCCATGCCCGGTTTGTGCAGCGCCGGTGGCTTCGAAGCGGCATTTTGTTTCACGACGATCACCCCGGAAAATCGTTCCGCCGCTCCGTTCGCGCGCACGGCCGCGGCGGGCGTGTCCCGCGCGATAAGCGCTCTGCACTCGGCCTCAGAAGTTATTAACTTTGCTCGTTTGGCAAATCGCGGCGCTCCCGCGCCTGCGATTTCTGGCGTTCCTCTTCGTATCTAGCTTTACTCCTGCCTTCAGAAGCGATCCGGCGTTTTTTTTGTGTCTCGATCCGCAACTATGCGCGCTTCATACCGTCTCGATGCGCGCGCGATTTACCGGAATCCAGGAGCGACAACGTGTTCACGCATTTCAAGTATTGGAAAACAATTCTTTCCGCCGCCTTGCTGTGGGCCGCGATGCCGGGTTCGCTGCACGCACAGATGAACCCTTACTTCACGACGATCAATTATCCGGTCGGGAAAGGCCGCCTGATGCTCATGGTCCTGCCGGATTTCCAGCGCGCGCGCGAGGGAAACAATTTTTTCACTGGAATGCTGATGGCCGAGTATGGCATCACGCCGCGCTGGACAGCGGGCTTCATGGTTGAAGGGCAGAAGATTTTTGGAATGCCGGTGACTTATGGCGGCTTGCGCGTCAATACGTACTTCCATCTCTTGCCCCACGAGCGCCTGCTGAATTTGACTCTCTACGGTGAAATCGAGGATTTGAATCAAGCAGCGCTATACAAGATGGAAGTCAGTGGTTTTGGTCCCGAAGATTTGGCGGGTCCTCTGAGCACGGCGCGCAATACACCGGCGCGCACTTTCGAGCAGCGCCTGATCGCGTATCATGACTGGGGCCGGCTGAACGCGACATTCAATTTCATCAACGAAACCAGCCTGGAAGCGCCACACGACAACGATTTTGGCTACGCCGTGGGACTGTTTCGCCAGCCAGCCTCGACTGCAATGTCACCAATGACCGGCATGGCTAGCGCCCCACAGCCTCGCGCTCTTTCCGTGCGACGCTTAGGCTACGGAGTTGAGATGATTGGTGCGCTGGGGAACACGGACCAGTTCGGCCTCTACTGGCACAGGCAGCAGCAATACCTCGGCCCCGTGCTCACCTATGACATTGCGCGGTACTGGTCCGTGCGCCTTGAGCCAGCCTTCGGGCTGTCTGACGTTAGCGACCCATTCGTGCTGCGCATGGGAGTGCAATACTCCTTCGACGGTTTTGGGCACAAATTGGGCCGCCTATTCTGAGCGGGAATCAGCCATGAAAGCATCCACACTCAAAGAAGCAAAGGCGAGCGGAGCGCGGACTGGCCATGGGGTCAGGAGCGCGATTGCGCACAGGCGCGCGAAGCCGAGTTGGACGCACGACGGGACAATTCCTAAAATTTGACGTGAGAGACGCACAGTGGCGGTGGCGTTGAGGCGGGGTGCAAACGGCGTCACGCGAATCGCGAAACGACGCAACCTTAGCGGGGGGAAAGCATCCAAATAAGATCAGAGTCGGTCCCAGCCCACTGAGAAGACTCCCAAAAGCGAAGGCAGGTTAGTGAAGCTATCGACGATGAAGGCGGCGAAAGAGAGCGCCGAAGTGAAGATGGAAGCGGCGGTGGAGGCGCGTCCGGCGTTTTTGCAAGTGGCGCTGGAAACGATTGTCTACAAGACGCGCGAGCGGCTGGAGCTGATCAACATCACGAAAGACGTGAATGAGATTGTGAAGAAGCACGGATTTCGAGCGGGATTCGTGTTGGTACAGTCGCTGCACACGACGACGGCGATTTTCATCAACGAGTTTCAGCAGGCGCTGGTGGACGATATGAAGGCGTTTCTGGAGCGCGTCGTGGGACGGTTCGATTACTGGCGGCACAACGATCCGCGGCTTTCGGAGTGCTATCGCAAGAATGCGGATGCGCATCTGCGGGCGATGCTGCTGGGGCATACGCTGTCGCTGCCGGTTTCGGAAGGCGCGCTGGCGATCGGGAACTGGCAGTCGGTGATTCTGGCGGAGCTGGATGGGCCGCGGGACCGCGCGGTGCAGATTCAGGTGCTGGGAGTGCCGCAGGAAGCCACGAAGTAGGACGATCCTCATTGCGTTGATTCACACCCCAGAATGAACTTGGGATCCATATACATCTTGGTGAGGCGGATTCTGAGTGGGTTATGATGTATTTCATTCCGCGCCCGCCTTCTTACTGATTTTTCAGCCGATGACGGCATAGCCTCGCGCAACGTTGAACGAATCTAGGCAAGTGTATTTTCCACAGACAAAAATGAAACGATTGTTTTTTTCTTGCATCGTTGAAATCCAGTGTATATAAGATAGTTCTATTAGTACATAGGTAATAAAGTGTGGATGTCGCGCGATAGACGTAGAGCGATGGGATTGGACGGTCTTGCGAGGTCATCTGAAAGAAAATGGCCAGCTCTTCGCGGTGGCTCGCACAAACGGCGACAATGTTAGAGGCGATCGCAGAGGTTAGAAGGATGCGGGGTGGCGCACAGGCTCAGATGATGCGCTGTTCTGACGGCCACTATTACGTTGTGAAGTTTGCGAACAATCCGCAGGGGTCTAGAATCCTCGCCAATGAACTACTCGGCGGTCGATTGGCAGAACTTCTTGGTCTGCCAGTCGCTCGGGGCGAGATCCTATTGGTATGCGAAGAATTGATTCGCCACTCGGATGATTTGGTTATTCAATTGAAGGACGGCAAAAGACCTTGCCTAGGAGGATTGTGCTTTGGTTCACGTTTTCCTATTGATCCACGTCGGGGCATAATTTGTGACTTCCTTCCCGATGGGTGGCTCAAGGGAGTTCTCAATCTCAAGGATTTTTGTGGGATGTTGGTATTTGATGTGTGGGTCTGTAATACGGACGGCCGGCAGGTCATATACCATCGCGAACCCGGGAATTCAGATTACCGAGTGACAATGGTTGATCAGGGGTTTTGCTTTAATGGCGAAAAATGGAACTTTCCGGACTCGCCGCTGTGGGGCCTCTACCATCGAAGAGTGGTATATGACCATGTGCGAGCTATGAATGCATTCGAGCCATGGCTCCGCCGGCTGGAAAATGAGGTCAGCCTCGGCACGCTGCGGGAACTCGCCAATAAGATTCCGTCTCAATGGTATCGGAATAACGCAAGGGCGCTGAGTCGACTGGTCTTGGAACTTGACCGGAGACGCATGCTTGTACGCGGCCTACTAAGATCAACGTTGCGCGTCCGGCGGGACTATTTCCCACACGTGACCGTCAGCCAAGCGGCGTGACAATTTCCCGTGATTTGGGCGATCCGTCAAATCTAGAAACCAGGGTGATTGACCCATTTTGAAACCCCAATATTGCAAAATTACCAAAGGGGAAATTACCTGCATCGATTATTTTAACTCTACCCCGGAGCATTCAGATAACTTACATGATTTCAGCACTTTTGTTTCCTAGATTGCCCGAAATGATCTGGTCATTCAACTGCAGTGGTGTTCCACGCTGACTCAGCTCCCCCCTTCCTGCTGGGTTCGCGATCGAGCGAGACAAGAATCTCGTGCTAACGCGAGGGGGGAAACATGCAAGGGAAAGATTCCGTTCGGCGTAATCTCCTGAGGGCTCTCGTCGGTATGCCGGCGGCCCTTGCCCTTTGGAACAGTAGGGGTTTCGCCCAATCCATCATCGGCCAAGGGGCTCGCCATACGCGGGGCTCATTTTCTTCACCGAGGCCAGCACCACCTCAGCCAGCTCGTCCGGTAGACTTCACTATCGATACGCTAAGCCAGTATGACATTCGCAACTATGGAGCGGTCGGCGATGGTAAGACAAACGATACTGTTGCTGTTCAATATGCGATCAATGCTGCCGCAGCGAATGGGGGCGGTGTCGTCTATATTCCCGCTGGAGTGTTCGTGGTTCGAAACCTTTTTTTTCCTCCTACGGGCGGCAATTGGGTGCTCATCTGGATGGATGGGAGCTTGTATCTGACACAGACCCTCGAAATGAATGAGCGCTGTTATGCATTGGTCGGGCGTTCCGGCGCAGTATTTCAGGCTTTCCAACAGCAGCCCAGTGCCGCACTCTTGTTCGAGAAAACAATAAACCCCGTGATTCGAATTTCAGCAAACCCCGTGTACTTGGAGGGTCTCAATCTAAAAGGCTTCGAAGGCGATGGGATCGTAGCGACCGATGCCGCATGCGAACTCTACATGAATAGAATGCAGCTCACGTGTTATGGGACATCAGCCGACGTGGTTCCTCTCAGAGTTGAAAATTCGACCTACAGTTTTGGACTCTACATTCAGAACTCGGTGCTTCAAGCACCCATCCTTCCTGGGGCTCACTCACTTGTCCTGAGAAACTATTCAATTGTCCGAATTCAAGATAGTACTTTGATCGGCGGTGGAATTTTCATGTCCGCCGAAGGGATCGAGGCGGCAAATTATAGCTTTGAGAACGTGCTTTATGAAAACGGGTACACGCCCTTTCTGCAAATCGACAATTCCGGTGCGTGGTTTACGGGTATTACGCTCGACCATATCGAGATGGCAGACCCCGCCGTCTATCCGGCATATCTATTAGACAGCTCCGGTACAGGAGAAACCGTTGGTGTGTTGATGACTATGGCCCGAAATGCCGGGGGCTATGCAATGGTCACGGGAAATAGTCCCATAAAAGGACTATACGTCTTTCCGGCATCGTCAACTGACAAAAGCAAAGTTGAGTTCCTGGGCCAGCAGGACTACTACGCTTATTTCGATTGCCACGAGGGCGTGACAAACTTGGCCAGACTGAGCCTCGGCTATGAAGGGACAGTTATTACAAAGCATCTTTCCGCCGCATCCACTTTAGACTTTCCTGCAATCTCGCCCGGTGGCCAGCAAGAGGTCTCGATGTCTCTCTCCGGAGCACAGGTCGGGGACAGCTGCGATGCATCTCCGGAATCGGGAGCAGAACCGGGGCTGATCTGGAGCAGTTATGTTTCAGGGCAAGATACAATTGTAGTTCGACTGGTCAACGCTACGCCGTCGCCGATTTCGCCATCACCGAGAACATGGACGGTCAACGTGTGGCAGCATTAGCACGTTTCATTTCTCCGAGAAACTCTGAATTTGTAGGACCTCAGGTGTCGAAGCCGCGAGACCGCGCCGTGCAGATTCAAGTGCTCGGAGTGCCGCAATAGAAGGCGACTATCCCTCCGCGATTCGGGGAAAAATCATTGCAGCCTGGCGTATTCGGCTTTGGCGGCGATGAGGATGGGGATGCTGGCGTCGGCATTCTTCCACAGCGCAAGAAAATCTTGATATGCAGCGCGGGCTTTCGCGCGTGCCGCATCCGCAGCAGCGCCCTTCTCCGCTGCCGCTTCCATCACGTAAGCGCGCGCGATTTGCAGATGCGCCAGAGCGCCGATGGGCTCGCAAAGCACAACCCCGGGATGGTCGAGAATTTTCTGGAACTCGACGGCGGCTTCAGCGCCCTGATGCGCCGCAAGATAAGCCTCCCCACGCACGTAAGCCGGGTACATGGCGCTCCAACCGTAAGCGCTGTCCGTGGTCTGTCCTAGTTCGTACGGTGTAGCCACTCTGAGATTTTCAATGGCCTCAGAAGCATTTCCTTTGAGCAGCGCAAGTTTTGCGCGGAGGGTCGGGACGTAATTGAGTTGCACCAATGTGTTATCAGATGGCCGCTTAGCCAAATCACCGACCAGCGATCGCGACTGTGTGGCGTCTCCGGCATAGAGAAAGGCGAGTGCGGTGGCGTACTGCACGTCGCGGCCTGAGGAATGCTCCTTTGCCGCAGTGGCCCGCCGTCGCGCTTCGTCTGCGTTGCCGAACAGGGCTTCCCGCAGGGCAGACTGGGCCAAGTAGGTTGCGGCCGCTTCTTTTTCTCCTGCTTGTTCGGCGGAGGCGATAGCCCAACGGGAAAACTCGTCGGCAGCCCGAAGCCGCCCGGAGTAGGCGGCGGTCTCGGCTTCCAAGTTCAGCACTTCGTCCTCTATGCCCGGGATGCCCTCTGACTGCGCAACCTGCTGCGCCATGCCCGCTGTATCGTTTTGCAAGAATGCAATCTCGTACAAGCCGAGATGGAAGAGCGAGTAGTTCATTTTGCGTTCGAGAGCCTGCGCAAAGATGTCTTGCGCTTTATCAACGCGATTCAAGGAAATGTAGTCGAAAGCGAGGAGGGAGTAGTGAACGGCAGAGCCTGGATCAAGATGGACCGCCTCTTCCCCTTCCTCAACTCCTTTCTCGTATTGGCCAATGACAGGGTAGATTGCCCCAGCCAAGTTATCGCGGGGGTCCACAGAGCGCGGATAGTCCTGTATCCAAAATTGGCAGAATTGTTCGGCTTTTTCGATGTTGCCGGTCACCTCCTTGTTGAAGCGCTCTGAGATGAAGTATTTTTCCGGCTCGCTCGCCCGGTCTCGCAGTTCGTACGCCTTGCGGGTGTAATCAGCAGCGATGCTGGGTTCTCCGATGTCGTTATAGGCGATGCTTAACAGTGCGTAGGCGAGTGCGAACTTCGGGTCGAGTTCGATGGCACGCTTAAAAAAGGGTATCGCCGCTGCGTCACTTGTGGAGTAAATAGCCTTTTTACCGGCAGTGAAAGCCTTCAGCGCTTCGAGCGACGGGGTCGTAGCCTGTTCCAACGGCGTATCAAATTTTCGCACCGTGTTCAGTGACTCGCCGAGTTTGTTGCGCATATCTGTGGCGACGTTGCTGAGGGTGTCGAGGACGTGGTTTTTGTCGCTCGCCTGTGCTTCCGTGCTCGCGAGCGTTTCCCCGTTTGAGCAGTTGACCGCTTTGATGGCGAGAAGGTAAGGGGCGCCAATCTGCGAGATCGAACCCTCGATGACCGCGGCACTTCCAACGCGCTGACAAAGGTCCTGTGCGATTTCCGGCGTGATCCTTGCGTCGGGCTTCTGGCCCATCATCTGCAGAGTCTGCTGGATTCGGCCATCAGAGATAATGCTCAGAAAGGGTGACTGCTCCAGTTGTACGGAAAGCCCCTGCCGCAACGTGCCGTCGAACACAGGATCGCCCGTCGTATTCGTGAAATCAGCGAGTACGATGGTGTCTTTGTTCGTCAGCGCGTGCGCGTGCGAGAAAAAGTCATTACGAATTCCGCCCCAATTGAAAGCAATGGCGGCGAGGAAACCGACAATCACGAGAATTGCCGTAGCCACGCCCCAGCGCGCTGATGGAGGAAACGCAGAACGCGCCTTCGAGGCATGTTGTTCAGGGGCAGCGGCCCGGCCCGCGTCCGAGTCCCGCCTCAATCGCTGTAAATCCGTGCGAATTTCAGCGGCGGACTGGTATCGCAGCTTCTTGTCTTTCTCCAACGCTTTGTTGATCAGCTCTTCGAGCTTGGCAGGAACCTCAGGATTCAGGCGCACCGGCGCAACTGGACTGCGATTCAATATCGCTTCCGCAATCACCCCCGAGGTCTCGCCCCGGAAAAGCTGAACCCCCGTGGCCATCTCGTAGAGCACCGCACCAAATGAAAACAAATCCGTACGCGCATCCAGATCTTCGCCGCGCACCTGTTCCGGTGACATATACGTGATGGTGCCAATCGAGGCGCCTGGTTCCGTGAGCTGTTCGATCTCGCTCGCGGTAGGCATCGCCGATAGATTCGCGGAACCGCCCGCCGGTGCGAGCTTAGCCAGACCAAAATCGAGTATCTTGGCGTGCCCTCGCTCCGTGACAAAAATGTTGGCGGGCTTGACGTCGCGATGAATGATTCCCTTGGCGTGCGCCGCATCCAGCGCGTCGGCAATTTCGATTCCTAACTCCAGCACTTGCCCTATCGCCAGCGGCTTGCCGGAAATGCGATGCCTCAGAGTGGCGCCCTCCATGAATTCCATCGCAATGAAAGGCCGACCGTTGTATTCGTCGACTTCATAGATCGTGCAAATGTTGGGATGGTTCAGTGCGGAAGCAGCCAGCGCCTCACGCTGGAAGCGGCTCAGAGCTTGTAGGTTCGGCGCGAACCCATCAGGAAAAAACTTTAGAGCAACGAAGCGGCGAAGCTTGAGGTCCTCCGCTTTGTAGACCACGCCCATCCCACCGCCGCCGAGTTTTTCAACGATGCGATAGCGGGAAACGGTCTCGCCAATCATGCGCCGACAACCCTCTGCGAAATATGGCGATAATAGGTCGGTCTTTGCAGAGAGCAAAGGAACTTTTTTCGGGGGATTACGCCATGGGCTGAATGGCTCGCTTCATACGTCGCTTGAGACCGCGCCGTGCAGATTCAAGTGCTGGGAGTGCCGCAGGAAGACGCGAAGTAGGACGATACCTTAAAGAACGACCGAGGACTACTCGTATCGCAGCGCTTCGATAGGCTCGACGCGCATCGCGCGGCGTGCCGGGATGTAGCAAGCCGCGAGCGCAACGAGTGTGAGCACAATCGCCACGCCGGCAAACGTCGCGAGGTCAGTCGGTTTGATTCCGAAGAGGAGTTTGGACAGGAATCGCGTCAGGGCGAGCGCCCCGGTGACACCGAGGCCGACGCCGACGATGGCTAGGAACATCCCCTCGCGCACGACCATACGGAGAATATTTTGCGGAAGCGCACCCAGTGCGATCCGCACGCTGAACTCATGCGTACGCTGAATCACGCTATAGGAAATCAAGCCATAAACTCCAACAATGGCAAGCAGCAGGCCAACGCCGCCAAAAGCACCCAATAGAGTTGTTTCAAATTTTGGCTCGGCCACGCTCTCTGACATGACCGCATCCATGGCTCGCAAGCCATCGATCGGGGCGTTCGGGTCCACCGCCGAAATCTGCTCGCGAACGGTCTTTGCGATGGCCAGAGGATTGGTCACGGTTCTCACAAAGAGGGTTGTCGCAGCGTAGCTTTCTGTTTGAGCGACAGGAATGTAGACCTCCGGAATTGGAGGAACCCTCTGACTCTCGTCGCGTACATCACCAACTTCGCCGATGATCCTGACCTGGTCGTTCGAGCCGGAACAGTCCGCTCGAAACTGTTTGCCCAGAGCATTGCCATCAAAGAGCCTCTTTGCGAACGTCGCGTTCACGATTGCGGCAAGCGGGATTTTCTCTTGATTCGTATCCTGTGAGTCAGCAGAGGACGAAGAGCGCTTTTCAGAATGTGTCGATGGTTTTGACGAAGTCAAGTCAACTGTCCGCCGGGCGGGAGCAGGTGGAAAATTTCGCGTATCCCCCTCGTTGAAAGAACGTCCAGCGAGGAGCGGAATGCCCAAAGTCGAGAAATATCCGGGAGTGACAAATTGACACTCGACGAGTCCAGAATAGGAACTGCCTTCCACGGTCAGACTTGCCATGGTGGGCCCTCCGCCAATCGGAAGCCACTCAGCAAAAGCAGAATTCTTGACTCCGGGAATCGCTCGGGTTCGCTGAAGGGTTTGATTCACCGCCAACTGGTAGCGCTCGGGGTTTGCGCGGATCGCGGGGCTGAAACCGACGTACATCGTTAGGACATGCGCGGGCCGGAAGCCCAGGTTCACGTTCAATAGATTCGAGAAACTGCGCAATGCAAGCGCCGATCCGATGACGAGCACGAAAGCGAGCGAAATTTCTCCGGCGACCAAAAAATTCCTCATACGCCGAGGCCTATGCGGGTGGATCCCAATGAAATGGCCACTCGAACCGCCTTTCAATACCTCGCTGGGCCAGCGGCGCGTGATTTGCAGTGCCGGTGCAAGCCCGAACAGAATTGCAATGAAGAGCGAAATGACGAGCGTATAAGCCAGTACGACCCAATCCACGGCGATTTCGTCCAGCCGCGGTATACTTGGTGGCGCCATGATTCGCAGAAGATCGATTCCCCAATAAGCGAAGAATAGACCCGCCGCCGCGCCGAGAAATGCCAATAAAACGCTCTCGGAAAGGAACTGCCGGATGAGTCTCCATCTTGTTGCGCCGAGGGTTTCGCGGATAGCCACCTCCCTTTGCCGCGCCCAGCTTCGTGCGATCAGCAAACTGCTCATGTCGGCGGAAGCGAGCAGCAACAGGAATCCCGCCGCACCGAACAAGACAAGGAGTTTGGTCGAGTAGCCCTCGCTCATTCGGTCGCGAAGCAATCCGACGGATAAATCAAAGTTCTTGTGTATCGCTGGCGCCTCGGCAGCGATGCGAGCGGCAATGGTGTGAAGCTCGGCATTTGCCGCATCCATGGAAATTCCGGATTTCAGGCGGCCGATCGCGATGAGTCGGCTCTGTTTCTTCCACGGCGTTTGTGGCAGCAAAAGATCACCATGGTTGGGGAATGGAAACCGTGAGGGCATTACGCCGACAACTTCATAAGATAACGCCTGTTGGGAATTATCTTCCTCGCTTCCTGCCTCGCCTTCATCTGTAAGCGTGATCTGCTTACCAACAATGCCGGGATCGCCGCCATAGCGCCGTTGCCATAGATCGAAGCTGAGAACGGCGACTTGGTTGCGGCCCAGCTCGGCATTAGAGGGGAGAATGAGGCGGCCCAGAAGCGGCCTTACGCCCAATAAGGGGAAAAAATTTCCGGACACGAACGAGGTTTGGACCGATTCAGCTCCCTCGCCGCCGAGGATCGTGCTCGTTCCTTCGGCATATTCAGCCAGCTGGTCGAAGATATGACTCTGCGTCTTGACTTCGCGGAAGTCTCCGGTCCGAAGGTAAACCGTCTTTTGTCGCGCTGGATTGGCTGTAGTCTGCCAAAGTTGAACGAGGCGTGATGAGTCTGGATAAGGCAGAGGCTTCAGCAGAACGCCGTATGTAACGGTGAAAATTGCGGTATTTGCGCCGATGCCAAGGGCGAGAATCAGAATGGCGACGGCTGTGAAGCCGGGAGATTTGTGCAGCATGCGCAGGCCGAAGTGAAAGTCTTGCAGGAGCGAGTCCATGTTGAGTCACCCTTTCGCGGACAAGGAGGCGATTCCCGAGATTCTACAGCGAGGGGCATGACCCTGGCTAGAGGAGAGCCATTTATGAGAGGCGTCCCAGATTCAAGTGCTGTTACTTTGACTCTGGCTGTGCCGGCGACAATCCAGGGAGTTTCACATTAAAGAACCCTTCGATTTCTTTTTGTTGTGCGCCCATATAGGCCCCTGGCCAGTTCTGGGTGACTTTGCCCTGAGGAGAAATCACCAATGTCTGAGGCGTAGCGCCGAGGTGCAGTCCCTTGATTGAGTCATATGAATCGATCGAGAAGACCGGAAACCCCAGATCGCTATTTTCAACGTATTGACTGAGCGAAGCGTCTTTTAGGGATATTCCGATGAAGCGGTCCTTAATTTGGGCCGATGCGGACAAGGCGCGTATGTTCTGGAGATTCCGCGCACACCACCCGCAATTGGGATTGAAGATATACAAGACGGTTGAAGTGTCGCGATCTTGAAATGTGATCAACTGGGGTCTGCCATCAACACTGGTTGCCAGAAAAGGCGAGACAATCGCCCCTGTAATAGCTGCCCTCTGAGAATCTGGGATCTCGAGTTTCAGGAACCTAATTTCCCATGCCATCCCTATGTTGACGGACAGGGAAATGGACAAAAGCAGCGCAAAAAAGGCCGCGTCACTAGACCTAATTCCAAGGTACCGACCAAGTTTCAACAGAGACACGCCCATAAGAGTCACAGGCACCCCCGATCGGGCTTACCCCAGGCCCAGAGAGACTTCGACCGACGTCTTACTTCGCCATAGCCACGGGTGTGGGTGGGCAGTGGTTGATCCAACGGCAATCTTGGCCATCGCCAGTGCAGGAGCAGAGCATGTCCTTGTAACATGACCCACACGAGTAATCTTGGTCCGCATAGACGCAGCTACACTGCGCCCGAACCACAGGTGGCGACGTCAGATAGTGAGCCGCGAACAGGAACGTAGCGACAACAGCAAGGACCGCACCCCTAGATATTACGCGTTGCACCATGTCAAGCTCCTTTCTCGTCGTTTCTGCTCCACAATTTTTACCGGGAAAATTCTCAGGGTCGCCCATCCTTTCGCACAACTTTTGAGTCTTATATTCATTAATTCGCCAATTATCAACCTATTTTTTAACCGACAGTGTCAGAAAGATTGTTCAGATTCGGGGAGGGGTTTTCCCTCTTAAGGAACGATTCAAATCGGGCGGAATACTTAGGGTGTCTTTCCATTCGTCGTATGCGCGTTGACTTGGGGGGCGAATAAGATGCGAGCAGAGTTTTTTGATAATGGGTCAGTTTGAATTTTCACGCCTTGTGTCACGATGCGGAGAATTCAAACTGCCCCATCGCCGTATCCGCAGGCGCGTTGACTTGAAGGGACGGGGCGAAGCTGACGTGGCAGAGTTCTCCGGCGAGGGCTTCGCATGCCGCTCACTAAGGTCCGGAGAGATCATTCCACTGCTGCGACTGGCACTCGGATGTCAATTTGACGTGTGCTTGAGGATGATGCTGGAGCGCTCGTCGGCGGCGATTTCCCCGAGAGCGGTCTTCAACGTCGCGAGCTTTTCGGTTGGCACGATTACGCTTTTGATTTCGTAGGTGCGTGTGTATCGCAAGATGCTGCCGTCGAGCTTCACTTCACTTTGATATTCGACGTAGTCGGTATCCACCTTCGCGGGCGCGGGCATATCCTCAACGGTATATCCGGGCGGAAGAGTGAAATCGAACTCGTCGGTTTGCAGAGTAGCGTCGGGGAATTCGATGGGGTACTTGCGCTCCTTGCCGGAGAGAATATCCCAGCCTTTTTCGCCCAATACCCTGGGGCGGAGAATGATCATATTGCCAGCCAGCTTGGCATAATTGGGTGCGATGAAACTGTAATCAACGGTGAAGTTCTGATCAAAGGCGTCAAGATTCGCGAGCGATGCCGATCGCAACTGAAAATTGTCGAGAAACGCGCCGAGGAACTGGTCAACAACCTTGGAACGATCTTTTGGAGCTATCTCCAAATATTGCGCGCGGCTATCCACGGCTGGACTGCCCCAGCGGATTTCCCTCACTTGACCGGAAATATTGCCTGAGGAATCGAGGTTGAGATGTGCCACACGCATCAGACGGTTCGTAGCGGGAGGCAGCAAAGGGACATGAATCAGCTCTCCGCCTTCCGGCGCGACGAGGAGAACATAGTTGTCCTGTTCTGAACTGGGGAGATAGCCGAGAGGAGTATACGTATCCGTGGGATCAAAGAAAAGCAGCTTGCCATATTTCGGATCATTTACGATGGCGTATAGATTTGTATCGGGCACATCGGCAGGCAGGCGAATGGCCAGGATTACGTGGTTGAAGCTGAGCATGGAAGAGAAATCCGGCTGCACAATCCCGCGGTCGACTTGCGCCACGGCGTAAAAAGATTGCACACCGATCGTCTGGAGCATCGCGCTCAGCAGAGTGACTTTGTCTTTGCAGTCTCCATACTGATTCTTGAAGACTTCGTCCGCGGCATGTGGCACATATCCACCGATGCCGATTTCGATGGCAACGTATCTGATTTGGCGCTGCAAGTAGGAGGTTAACGCCTCGATTTTGTCCAGCGTGGTGGCCGAGTGAGCGGTCAAGGTCGCGACTTCCTGCTGAATTTCGGGAGTTGGCTGACGCTGGGGGGTAATCATCTGCGTGTACCAGAGGCCGAGATCGTGCCAGGAGCCGGACTGTTCCGTCTGACTCACGTTCTGAGGCGAAGAATACTTCACGTCGAGGCGCCCGGCGATGGCTCTCCAGGGCGGCATATCGTCTTCGACGGTGATCGCGGGGACGTTGCTCACTTGCCAGACATATTCATTGGTCTCGGGAGATTGCGGCGGCAATTCCTTGTAGTTTGACCAGTGATAGTCGAATTTCCAGCCAGCGGGGATTTGCAGAGTGTATTGTCCGCGCAAGAGGGGAATTTGTTCCTGGAACCACCAGCCGTCCTGGGAGACATTCGGGCGGCCCTTTTGCACATATTCATAACCGACAATGTTGCCCGGATCCGCGGCGGGAATTACCAAGACTTTCTTGCTCGCATCATCGTAAAGATCGCCGCCATCGATGCCGACTTCAGCAGAGTCTTTGTCTTTCACTTCATAGGGTTTTCCATCGGCAGGGATGCTCCAAGCCTTCAAGTAGGTGATGGGAGTGCTTTTCGTGAAACTGATGACTACTGTGCCGTAGTCTTTGCCCTCAGGGCGGAGGATCTTGATGGCTTCACGGTAGCGTGTCTCAACCGATCCGTTGTCCTTCACGGTAGTTTGCTGTTCGGAATAGAGGACGACAGCGACCGTGTCTTTCTCTTGCTGAGGAACAGTTTGGTTGACGGCCTGTTGCAGCCAGTCAGGAACACTTGCGCGCGCTCGCGGAGCGATGGCGAGCGAAGCACAAGCGAGAAGAAAAACGGCAATATTATTATTTTTTCGCGGCTGCCACCGGCTGCAAAATTGCTTGCGCGTCATCGCCTGATTTCACCTCATCAAATACTTGACGGATGGCTCCATAAAACTTGACATCAAAGAGCAACCCCATCTCATCGAAGCTACGCTTGCTATCGAGCTCACCCGACTGGCTGGCCATGGATACGGAATACTGGAATGGTCCGGTTGGAACGGTATTCACCGCGGGGAGACTCTCGACCTGATATCCTCCGGGCAACTTGAGAGTGATTTGGTCGTTCTCCCGGTAGGGATAGCGGAAATAGATCTTGTTGACGCGTATCGCGGAGTGGAAAGAATTCGGTTCCGCGGCGACGAAAGGCGTTGCGGGCACGAGGATTTTGTTTCCGGCGGTCGTTCCATAACTTGGGAGAGTGAGCGTTCCTTCAACGTGTAAAGGATTGGCGTAGTCATCCCAAGCGGAAATCTTGGTAATCTCGAATTTCGCGTCCGAGGGCAACCAGCCCTTGACTTCGTCGGAGATATCCTTGCGGCGGCCGGTATCATCCTCATCGCGCTCGTCGTTGCGAATGGCGGAGCCCCACGTACCTGTGAAATCCAAGGCCAAAGTTCCGTTGGCGGACCCGTCCGCGGCCAGTTGCAATGCAGCGTGGCGCTCGAGCGTTGCATTGTCGCTCTTTGGGGAAGGCGTCGTAATAAGCGTCACGGTCGGTTTGTTGTCCACAAGTATTCCGCTGGCCGCCGTTTCGTTCCACGGAAGAGAATCATAGGGATAGAATTTGGAGCCAGGATCAAGATAAATGTCCTGCGTGCCGACTGTGACGCGCACGACTTCTGTCGAGAGCTGGCGGGTACTCTGCAGATCGGCATGAAAGACGCCTTCCGTCCGCGGCACCACATAAACATCGTTGGCAGGAAAGCCCGCTGCGCGCGCCAGACCGAGGAAAAGCCAGTTAATATCGCGGGCCGTGCCATAGCCGTGTTTGATCACATCTTCGGCATTGTTGTTGTCTTTCAGCTTTTCGCGCTTTTCCTCTTGCGCTGATTTGTCTTCGAAGGACGTATTTCGGACCTGCTGCACGCGAGCATAAATCTTGCGAAGCTTGGCATTCGGGGAATCGGCCGTGCTGACCGTTTGCGATACGAGTTGCTGCAGCGCAGTTTTCTTATTCACGAATTTGTCGATGTCATTGTTCCAAGACTTATTGGTTTCATTCCAGAACTGTTGCGGGGATTTCGGAGGTCCGAAGACAAAGAAGAACTGCACTTGGTTGTACAACATACTGTCGGGAAGAGAGTAATCTTCGGCCTGGACGCCGGCTACGTTCTGCAAATCCAGGGAATACGTTCCATCTTTTTCCTTTTGCAACTTCAGGCCTTTTGGAAGCCCGATTGTATGCCAATAAAGCCCGGGGGATCCTGCTCCAGTGGGAGGCTTGATAGAGAATTTCGCATCTCTGGTGAAGAGGCTTCGCTGAACCTCCCAGGACGTGTTCCAGTAGAAATTTGCGTCGTACTGCAGACGGTACTTGTATTCGATGATGCAGCCCGGTTGGATATCGGGAAGGCTGAAAGTTTTCTCCAGGACTTTCACGTTGCCGGCCTTCACGACGGTTTTCTCGTAGATCTTGCCGTCGAAATTGACGATGGAGCCGTCAGGGCGTATGGTCCGAGCGCGCACATCTTTAACATCCGACAAACCCTTCACAAAAGGGATTTCCACGTCGCCGTACTTTTTCCCTTCCTCGGTGAAGATCTTGATGCGCATGTACTCGGTGTAGAACGACGAAGAGGTGTCCGTGTATTCCTGGCGGTTGAGGATCATGGCATGGGAGCCGGGACTAGCAGGATTGTCCTTCAACGTGAGGTCCGCGGGATTGATGGGAAGCCACTCGTCGGCCGCGAAGTTTGCATTTGGAAGCAGAAGGCCGAGCCAAATCAGCGAAACAAAAACGAGTGAACGGCGAGGGATGCTCATGGCGGACCCCAAGAACATAAGTTCAAATCTGACCCAGTGTCACAGACACACGTTCCATAGAACCTAGAAACTTAACGTAACGAGTCTTTGTTGCTGAGATACTTGCTGGCAAAGCTACCCGCGCTTCTGGCGCATGTCAATGGTTTTCTGGCTAGTTGGCGGGGATGCAGGTCGGCATGCGCGTTGACTTGGGTTGCGGCCGCGCATAAGATGCAAACATAATTTTAGACAGCTTTCGGGGGGCGTGATGGCGTCGAGGCGATGGCATTTTATGACGGCGGGGCTGGCCGTGGCGGTGCTTGCGGTGGTGGCGTATTCGCTGCTGCTGCAAGGTGCGCGGCTGAGCGCGGCGTCGGCGAATGAAGCTGCGGGACAAGTAGCGTCGGCCTCGGCGCCAGACAGCGCGCGGCTGACAGGCGCGTACCGGTTTCAGCGCGGCGGCTGGACGTATGTGCACCTGCAAGGCACGCCGGATCAGATTGGATACCAGCATGGCTATCTGCTGGCGGCGGAGATCAAGGACGCGTTTGCGGCGGTGAAGCTCGAAGACGTGCACAAAACGAAGCACAACTGGAATTTCTTTCGCGATGCGGCGCAGAAAGGGCTGTGGCCGCACATTGACGCGGAGTATCAGGCGGAGCTGAAGGGGATCGTCGCTGGGCTGAACGCGCGCGGCGTGAAGATGGATTTGTACGACGTGGTGGCGCTGAACGCGTTCGAGGAGCTGCCGGATTATTACGCGCCGTGGTACGACGAACAGCATAAGGTGGCAGGCGCGCCGCACCAGAAAGTGTCCGGGCACTGCAGCGCGTTTGTGGCCACGGGAAGCTGGACGAAGGACCATGGAATCGTGATCGCGCACAACAACTGGACCGATTACATGGAAGGCGAACGCTGGAGAGTCATTTTCGACATCCAGCCGGAGCACGGGTACCGCATGATCGGCGACGGATTTCCGGGCGTGATTGTGAGCGACGACGACTTTACGATCAATTCGGACGGGCTGATGGTGACGGAGACGACGATTTCTGCGTTTCACGGATGGAATCCGGATGGGATTCCGGAATTCGTGCGCGCACGGAAGGCGATGCAGTACGCGGGTTCGATCGACGATTACGTCAAAATCATGCTCGATGGAAATAACGGCGGGTATGCGAACGACTGGCTGATCGGTGACCGCAAGACGGGCGAAATCGCACAATTCGAACTGGGGTTGAAGGCGTACAAAGTGTGGCGAACGAAGGATGGATATTTTGTGGGTTCAAATTTCACGAGCGATCCGACGGTGACGAAGCTCGATACGACGTTCGATGTGCACGATGCGTCGATGTCGCCGAACGCGCGGCACGTGCGCTGGGACGAATTGATGAAGGAATACAAAGGGAAGATCGACGTGCCGCTCGCGGAGAGATTAGAGTCGGATCATTTCGATGCGTATGCGAAAAAGGAAGGCGCAGACATTCGAACGCTCTGCGGGCATGGCGATGCCACAGCAAAAGGGGATCCAGAATGGGGCGAGGCCCCGTTTAATCCCAGCGGAGCTGTTCAGGGAAAGGTCACGGATAGCGCGATGGCCGCGCATATGGAATTGATCGCACGAGCGGGGCATCCCTGCGGCGCGAATTTTTACGCCAAGCCGTTTTTGGCGAAGCATCCGGAGTACGATTGGCAAGCGCCGGAGTTGCACGACATGATCGCTGGGCCGTGGACGGAGTTTCAATCCGACCAGAAGCCGGCGACGGCGCTTCGCTAGTCTGAATTTTTTCGCGCGGCGATGCCACGCGAAATCCGCATTCCTATCGGGCGTTCTGGGTTATACTACCGAAACGCAGTTGCTCAGCCAGCCCACCATCAACGAGTGAAATAGAAGTTCGATTGCTCAGCAAGGCCTAGTTGGAATCAGCTGGAAGCCCTATGACTCTGATCGAAGCACTTCTATTGCTATTGATTGTTTCCCGCGTGATTGGAGAAATCGTCGAACGGCTGGGACAGCCGGCGATGATCGGGGAAATCGCAGCGGGAGTGCTGCTGGGACCCTCGGCGCTCAATTTCATTCAATTCACGCCGGAAATCAAAGCGATCGCCGATTTGGGCGTCCTGCTGCTGGTGTTTCTGGTCGGGATGGAAATGGATCTGGATGTGCTGTGGAAGTCGTTTCGCGGCCGCGGGGCGCTGGTGGGGCTGGCGGGCTTTGTGATTCCGCTGGGAATGGGGATTCTGCTGGGCGTCGGGTTTGGAATGACCACGACGCGGATGACGTTCCTGGGGTTGTGCATTGCGATCACGGCGCTGCCGGTGAGCGTGCGGATTCTGATGGACCTGGACAAGCTGCAGACGGACATCGGGCAGAGAATCGTTTCGGCGGCGGTGACGAACGATGTGGCGTCGCTGCTGCTGCTCGGCATCATTTTGGACGTGAAAGGAAACGGAACAAACGCACGAGGACTTCTTTCTTCGGTGGGATTGGCGCTGGTGAAGGCCGTGGTGTTTATGGCTGCGATCATCCTGGTTTCACGGGTGATCAAGAAATATACGCCAGGGAAATTCCGGCGGTCGCGGAACCTGATCGATCCGCTGCTGGTGAAGCTGAAGGGAAGAGAATCGATGTTTGCGGTGGTGTTCCTGTTTGTGATTGCGTTCGCGAGTTTTTCGGAGCTGCTGGGGCTGCATTTCATCGTGGGCGCATTTTTCGGATCGATGCTGCTGAGCTATGCGGTGCTGGGCACGGCGAATTTCGAGGAAGTGAGAAAAACGGCGTCGAACGTGACGATGGGATTTCTGGGGCCGATTTTTTTTGCAGCGATCGGATTGGAATTCGATGCGTCGAGCCTGCGAGATTGGAAGCTCGTAGCTGCGGTGCTGGCCGTCGCGTTTGTGGCCAAAATTGCCGGGGGGTACATTGGCGGGAAGCTTGCGGGATTGGGAAATGAGCAAAGCTGGGCGCTGGGAATCGGACTGAACGGACGCGGAATCATGGAGCTGGTGATTGCGAATATCGCGCTGGCGAATCTGTTTATTGGCAAGCAATTATTTACAGTGCTGGTTCTGATGGCGGTGGTGACGACAGTCGTGACGCCGATGCTGCTGAAGAGAGCCTACGAAAAGCTGCCTGCGAGCGAAGGAGCCGCGCTGCGCGCGGGAGTTGTGGTGGGAGTAGACCGCGAGTTAGGGGATTGAAGCGGCGAAAAGCAAAGATGCGGAGTGGGCTCGATATTTCACGCGGAACCTTCTTAATCCCTCGGAAGACGGAAACTCAATAATCATCATCGCGGTCGACTTTCTTGAGGCGCGTCATCTTCAGCGTGATGCGAATGTCGCGCGCGCGAAGTTCGTTGAAGATAGCGCGGCGAGCATCGATGGGAATTTGCGCGGGAAGCAAGACGCCGGCCTCGTCACGCGGGAAATGTTTAATGAAGAGCGCGGCGACGTGCGCGGTGGCATAGGAAATCGGAGTGGTGATCATGCCGCTGCGGCGAAGCTGATAGAGAGTTGGCACGGCGGCGTCCCAGCGGACGAGAATGGGCTGGTCGTCCTTGACACCCTGGACGAGGACGGCGGCGGCGAAACGAGCGTTTTCGAGAATGCCGCGGCGGATCAGGCGCGCGACCTGGCGCGGCGTGGGAGTTCTGGGGAAGCGCTTGTGAACGAGACCCCGCGAACGGCTTAGACGGCCGCGGCGATGCCAGCGGCGGAGCTGCTCGATGTCGCGACCGCCAATCTTAGCGTCAACTTCGCGGAGGCTGACGGCCGTGGGAATGGCGCAGACTTCATCCTGCGCGGCGAGATAAACAGGGACTTCGCCGATGGGCTGTGGGAAACGGAATTTCTCGCGCTCGCCGAATTTCTTTCCGAACGCAAAATGGCCGTCGCGATAGATGCGCGGACGGGAAGTGGCTTCGTCGAAAGCGACGTCCGGCGACCAGGTGGAAATGGGATCACGGCTTTCGGTGGATTCATAGAGGCGAATATGAATGGAATCAACGGAGTCGAGAAGTTCCGCGCCGCGGCGAGCGAGAAGATTCGTGAGGCCGGGAGCGACGCCGGCATTGATGATGGCGGCGCGATTCTTGCCGAGGAAGCGGCGATGATAGGCGAGCTGCTCGGGTTTAAACGGATTGCGCGTGAGGCGCGAATTGAGGTCAAGATAATGCGCGCGGAGGCGCAGAGCGGCGCGAAGGACAGTCTCGTTGAATGTCGCCGGAGCGCAATTGGCGAGCAAGTGGCAACTGCGCGCGGCGCGAACGATGGACCAAACATTGCGGGCGTTGGCTTCGACGACCTCGATAGGATTTTTCTTGCCAAGAAAGCGGCGGGCGCGCTCGACATCGCGGTCGCCGCACCAGACCGTATGGCCCTGGCGCGCGAGAAGTTCAGCGAGAAGGGAACCCGTGCCACCGACACCGAGAACAAAGATGCGCATCGGGTGGAAACTGTACCATAAGCGGTTCGCGGCGCGGGTACTGAGGCAAGCCGGGTTTCATGCGTTGGGCAATGGGCCAGCTTGAATTTTGACTCCTCATGTCACGACCAAGAAAATTTGAATCGTCCCGCTATTTTGGAGAGCGATGACTTGGCGGGGTAAAGGAATCGGCGTAAAATAGTATGGATTCTCCGATCCTCGAGGCCTGCGGGAGAGAAAACCCATGGCACGAGGACGATCCGGCGGCTTGCAGCAGAGTGGCCGCAGGAAACGCGCGAGATGCGGGATTATCGCGTGCGTTCAGGGTTCGGGAGAAAACTCCCGGGCCTCCCATGTGACAATGTTTGGAAAGGAGAAAAGCCGCGACGCCGGTGCGACGTGGCTTCGCTGCCCAAGTCCAAACATGGACTTGGGCGTTTTTGTTTTTGTGGGCTCGAAAAGGAATCGAGACGAGAACTGCGGATATCTAACTGAAGAGCAGAAGATGAAGGATTTTGGCCAATTAAAGGATGGTTTCGGCAGGCAGATCACGGATCTGCGCGTGTCGGTTACGGATCGCTGCAATTTCCGGTGCGTCTATTGCCGCTCGGCGAATCCGGAAAACCACATGGCCGAGCACAAGCTGCTTTCGTGGGATGAACTCGAACGGCTGACGCGAATTCTGGTGCAGTTGGGAATCACGAAGGTGCGCGTGACGGGTGGAGAGCCGCTGGTGCGGCCGGGCGTGGAGAAATTCATTTCGCGGCTGAGCGAAATGGGCGTGCGAGACCTTTCGCTGACGACGAACGGACAACTGCTCACGGAACGATGCGACGGGCTTGTGGCCGCGGGGCTGAATCGCATCAATATCAGCCTGGATTCGCTGGACCGCGGGAAATTCGAAAAGATTACGAGGACGCGGTCATTCGATCGCGTGATGGCGGGAATCGATACGGCGCAGGGTTCGCCGCTGCGACCCGTGAAAGTGAATGCGGTGCTGGTGCGCGGATTGAATGACGATGAGGTTGAGGCGTTCGCGGGATTTGCGCGGGAGCGCGATTTAATCATGCGCTTCATCGAATTCATGCCGCTCGATGCGGACCGCGCCTGGACGCGCGATTTGATGGTGCCAGCGGCGGAAGTGAAGCAGCGGATCGAGGCGCGCTGGCCGCTGGTTCCCGTCGCGCACGAACGCAGCGAGACGGCGAGGAAGTTCCGGTTCGCGGACGGGCGCGGGGAAATCGGGCTGATTGCGCCGGTGACGCAGCCTTTCTGCGGGTTTTGCTCACGCATCCGGCTGACGGCGGATGGAAAATTGCGAACATGCCTTTTCAGCAAGGAAGACCATGATTTGAGGCATTCGCTACGCAGCGGCGCGAGCGATGAGCGAATCGCAGAGGAGATCCGTGGAATCGTCATGGAGAAGGAAGCCGGGCACCGAATCAACGAGGCAGATTTTACGCCGCCATCACGGACAATGGTTTATATTGGCGGGTAACGTCAGCCTATGTCCGACGAAGAACAGAAACTTTTCAGTTTGAGCGAAGCGGAGCGCACGCGCGCGGAACTCGAGCCAGTGCTGCTGGAAGCGATGGAAGCGCGGCGATTGATGCAGGCGATCGACGAGAAGCTCGGCGAGCTGGGCGCGCGGATTCAAATGGCGGGCGGGATGCGGTTCAATTACGAAGTTGCGGCGGGCCAGCGGCTGGAACGCAACACGTACGAAAAATCCGTCGAACGCGCAGTCGAGAAAATTCACGCGACGGGCTGCCTGGTGAAGGACCTGGACAAGGGACTGCTGGATTTTCCGGCGCGATTGAACGACGAGGACGTTTATTTTTGCTGGCGCGTCGGCGAAGATCGAATCCGCTTCTATCACCGGCAGGACGAAGGCTTCGCGGGACGCAAGCCGATCGATCCGCGAGACGCCGACTACAAGAATCCCATCCAATAGCAGAAACGGCGTAAGGCGGGACTGCAGCGCGAAACGGCGCGTGCGGCTGCGAAGATTTTTGAGGGAAGGAATGCGGTGAGTGAAGCATCAGGAAATCGATTAAAGAATTCCGCCAGCCCTTATCTGCGGTCGGCGGCGCATCAGCCGGTGGACTGGCACGAATGGGGTGAAGCGGCGTTCGCGAAGGCGCGCGCCGAAGAGAAACCAATTTTGCTGGATATCGGCGCGGTGTGGTGCCACTGGTGCCATGTGATCGACCGCGAGAGCTACGAAAATCCCGAGATTGCCGCGCTGATTAATCAGTTTTATGTCGCGGTGAAGGTGGACCGCGACGAGCGGCCGGATGTGGATTCGCGTTATCAGGCGGCGGTGAGCGCGATTTCGGGACAAGGAGGCTGGCCGTTGACGGCGTTTTTGACGCCGGACGGGAAACCGTTTTTCGGCGGAACGTATTTCCCGCCGGAAGACGCGATGGGGCGGCCGGGGTTCAAGCGCATCCTTGCTTCGATTGCGGAGGCGTTTCGCGCGAAACGCGGCGACGTGGACCGGTCGGCGGCTGCGCTGGAAGATGCGGTGCGAAACGCGGAGCTTTTCACGGCCGCGCGCGGAGCGTTTGATCCTGCAATCATTGAGCAGTTGGCGGGTGCGATCGTGCAGCGATTCGACGCGCGCAACGGCGGATTCGGACGAGCACCGAAATTTCCACATCCGCCAGCGATCGATCTGCTGCTGGAACTTTGCCAGCCGGCGCGCGATTCGCATTTGTTTTATATCGCCAGCCGCACGCTTTCCAAGATGGCAATGGGCGGCGTCTACGACCAGCTCGGGGGAGGATTTCACCGCTACTCGGTGGACGAGCGCTGGTGCGTGCCGCACTTCGAGAAAATGTCGTACGACAATTCCGAGCTACTGAAGAACTACCTGCATGCGTTTCAAATCGCAAACATGCCGGGAACGCGCGAGACAGATGAAACGCACATGGGCGAGCGTTTCCGCGAGACAGCGGAAGGGATTGTCGCATGGGTGTTCAGCACGCTGAGCGATGGCGAGCTCGGCGGATTTTATGCGAGCCAAGACGCGGATATTTCGCTCGACGATGACGGCGATTATTTCACATGGACACAGGAGGAATTGCACGCGGCACTCTCGCCGGAGGAAGCGCGCGTGATGGAGGAGTATTACGACGTTGGCCCGATTGGCGAGATGCATCATAACCCGGCGAAAAATGTGCTGTGGGTGGCGTCGAGCGCGAAGGAGATCGCGAAGCAGAACGGGATGAGCGAAAGCGACGCGAGGCTCTTCATTGCTCGGGCGAAAGGAAAGATGCTCGCGGCACGTGAACGGCGGCAAGCTCCGGCGATCGACCGGACGATTTACGTGAGCTGGAACGCGATGTTCGCCTCGGCATTTTTAGCTGCGGCGCGCGTTCTTGAGCGCGAAGATTGCAGATCATTCGCGCTGAAGACGATTGAGCGGATACTCGCCCAAGCGTGGGATCCAGCGAAAGGATTTCAGCACCGTGTGGGCGGAGCGAGAATCGAGGGGATGCTCGACGATCAGATTTTCATGGCAGCGGCGCTGCTGGACGCGTATGAGGCGACGCTCGAGCGACGATATTTCGACGCCGCGGAGCGGACGATCCAGTTGACGATTGAAAAATACGGCGATGCGGACGGCGGAGGATTTTTCGACCGCGCGTCGGATGCCACACCGATGGGAGGTCTCGACGTGCGGCGAAAGCCATTTCAGGATTCGCCGACGCCGGGGACAAATTCTGTTGCGGCGATTGTGCTCGAACGGCTCTATGGGTTTACAGGCAACGCGAAATATCGCGAGTGGGCCGAACGGACGCTCGAAGCGTTCGCGGGAATCGCACCTCAATATGGAATGTTTGCGGCCACGTACGGGCTCGCGGCCGTGCTGTATTCGCGGCAGACGTTGCATGTGGTGATCACAGGAGCAGCAGGAGATGCGAAAGCCACGGCGCTTGAAACTGCGGCGAATTCGGTTTATCGATTCGGGAAGGTTGTGCTGCGGGTGACGCCGGAAAGTGCCCCAAAGGCGACGCTCGCACCCGCGCTGAAAGAAACGATTCCACATCTGGATGCGAATCTCGCGCAGGCGTTTGTGTGCGCCGGGACTTCATGCTATCCGCCAGTGGATGAAGCGCAAAAGTTGATCGAATTATTGTCAGGTGCGGGTCTGCAGGCGGCGGCGAAGTGAGGAAGCGCGCGGAGAAGCCAGAGCGAAGAAAGGCGCCGACGCGAGCATCGCGGCGCGCATCGAAAGTCTCTGCGCTCGAAACGCCGCGTCTGTTGCTGCGTCCGCTTGAGCTAGCCGACGCGGAGCAAATCCAAAGTCTTTTTCCTCATTGGGAGATTGTGCGCTACCTGCGAAATATCGTGCCCTGGCCCTATCCGGCGGATGGCGCAATGGAATTTGTCCGCGAGAGGGCACTCCCGGCTATGGAGCGTGGCGAAGCCTGGCACTGGACTTTGCGATTGAAAACAGAGCCAGAACAGATGATTGGCTTCATTAGCTTGGTGCGCGGAGAGACTGAAAATCGCGGCTTCTGGATGGGATTGCCGTGGCAAGGGCGCGGCTTGATGAGCGAGGCGTGCGATGCGGTGACCGACTACTGGTTCGACGTGCTGAAGTTTCCGGTGTTGCGCGTACCGAAGGCGACGGAGAACGCGGCTTCGCGACGCATCTCAGAAAAACAAGGGATGCGGGTTGTCGGCACGGAGGAGCGCGATTACGTCTCGGGCCGGCTACGCGGAGAGATTTGGGAAATTACGGCGCAAGAGTGGCGCAGTCGCAGACCTGCCAGGCATTAAGCGTTTTGTGAGGTTAGGCGGAGTCGGAAGGGCGATCGCGCGTGTAAATCCGCGCCGGGTGGACACGAGGTTGATGACCGTCGCGAGCGATGCGATAATGAACGCGGAATGATCTCGAAATGATTTTTTGAGGGCGAATCTGGGGCGAGGGAAAATCATGGCGATCAGAGACGGATGGATTGAAAAAAGGCTGGCGACGGCGTGCGTGAACGGAAGCCGTAACGTTTCGCAGATGCATTACGCGCGGCTCGGGGCCGTGACCGAGGAAATGGAGTATGTGGCGAAGCGCGAGAAAGTCACGCCGGAACTGGTGCGCGACGAAGTGGCGCGAGGCCGCGCGATCATCCCCGCAAATATCCACCACAAGAATTTGGAGCCAATGGGAATTGGCGTGGCGTTCAAATGCAAGATCAATGCGAACATTGGAAATTCGGCGACGACGTCGAATATCGACGAGGAGCTGGAAAAATTGCACCGGTCGGTACACTACGGCTCGGACACGGTGATGGATCTTTCGACCGGCGGCGACATTCCGAAGATTCGCAAAGCGATTATCGACGCTTCGCCGGTGCCGATTGGCACGGTGCCGATTTATGAGGCGCTCTCGCGCGTGCGACGGACGGAGGATTTGACGATTGAGCTGATGCTCGAGGTGATCGAAGAGCAGGCCGAGCAGGGCGTTGACTACATGACGATTCACGCGGGCGTGCTGAGGGAGTTTTTGCCGATGGTGCGGAACCGCATTACGGGAATCGTCAGTCGCGGCGGGGCGCTGCTGGCCGTGTGGATGAGCCATCACAAGAAGGAAAATTTTCTTTACGAGCATTTCGAGGAGATTTGCAAGATTTTCAAGAAACACGATGTGAGCTTCTCGCTGGGCGACGGACTGCGACCGGGGTCGCTGGCGGACGCGAGCGACGAGGCGCAGTTTGCCGAGTTGAAAGTGCTGGGCGAGCTGACGAAGAAAGCGTGGGAGCATGACGTGCAGGTGATGATCGAAGGTCCCGGACACATTCCGATGGACCAGATCGAGCTGCAAGTCAAGAAAGAGAACGAGTTGTGCCACGAGGCGCCGTTTTACACGCTCGGGCCGCTGGTGACGGACATCGCGCCGGGATATGACCACATTACGAGCGCGATTGGGGCGGCGATGATCGGATGGCACGGTGCGTCGATGCTGTGCTACGTGACGCCGAAGGAGCACCTCGGATTGCCGAACGCGGATGACGTGCGGCAGGGTGTGATCGCGTACAAGATCGCGGCGCATGCGGCGGATGTGGCGCGGCACCGGCCAGGAGCGCGGGATCGCGATGACGCGCTGAGCTATGCGCGATTTCTGTTTGACTGGGAGAAGCAATTCGATCTTTCGCTCGATCCCGAAACGGCCCGGACGATGCATGACGAAACTTTGCCGGATGATTTCTACAAGGAAGCGAAATTCTGCTCAATGTGCGGACCGAAATTCTGCTCGATGAACCAGACGCAGATCGCGGAAGCGAATGACGGGCTGGATCAACAGGCACGGCAGGAGAAATTCGTGAAACTGCTGGCGAAAGTAGCGCGGTAGGAAGCACGGGCAATTCGCGCGGGAACATTTCCTGGTTTCGGGGCGTACCTTTAGGCAGAGGCTACTGAAGCGAGCCGGAGCGCAGTCATGGAGGCGCGGTGATGATCTTCTTATCGTTGGCGATATTGATGTATTTTCTGCCGTCGATCATCGGCCACAATAAGCACAACGCGGCGGGCATTTTTCTGGTGAATTTTTTCTTGGGCTGGACGATTGTCGGCTGGGTGGTGGCGCTCTTCTGGGCGTGCACGGCGGGGCCGCGCATGCCGGTGATGGTTGTTGCCGGACCGGCGCGATACTGCAATGGATGCGGAACGCTGAGCGCGGTGGGGGGGCACTTCTGCGCATCGTGCGGCAGACCGGTTTAGAAATCCAATTCGCGACGCACATCCAATCGTTGCGCTCGTGGTCCGCGAATCGGCAAGAAACAAGATAAAAACGGAGGGCTATTCGAGCGATGCCACAAGTGGCTGCGAATGAGAATCTGCGCGAAGAATTCAATCGCTGGGCAGGCGAAGGCAAGGGCGAGAGCATGGAAAAAGAGCATCGCCCGATTGTCGAGCCGATGCTGGCGATGATGCAGTTTGCGCGCGATGAAACGGTGCTCGATGTGGGATGCGGCGGCGGATGGCTGGTGCGCGAGCTGGCGACGCGCGTGCCGCGAGGGCGAGTTCTAGGGATTGACGTTTCGAACGAAATGGTGGAACGGGCGCGGCGCGCGACGACGACCGCCAAGGTCGGCAACGCAGAATTCATGATGAGCAGCGTGGACGCGATTCCGCGAGAAGACAGCGCCTTTGACAGAGTGGTTTCGGTCGAGTCTTCCTATTACTGGCCTGATCCCGCGGCGGGGATTCGGGAAATTTTTCGCGTGCTGAAGCCGCGCGGGTCGGCGTGGATTTTGATCAATTATTATCGCGACAATCCGTATTGCCATCAGTGGGCAAAGCTGCTGCAGATTCCGACGCACCTTCTTTCGGGCGATGAATGGGCAAAGCTATTTCGGAGTGCGGGATTTGCGAGAGTCGCGCACCGGCGGATCGTCGATCCCACGCCGACGCCGGAAGTTTACACGGGCCGATGGTTCCGCGACGCGAAGGAGCTTGAAGCCTTCCGGCGCGAGGGCGCGCTGCTGGTCCATGGCTCGAAACCTGCCTGAGGTGCGGGTCCTAAGTAACCGTAACTTGCAGATTCTTTTTGATTTGACAGTGGGGTATGACTATACTCTGTGGTCGCGCCAGAGTTTTGAGGCACGATTAGGACTTGTGGACTAAACCAATTTTGATTGGGTGAGAGGCGCGGGATGGCGTTTCAAAGGGCAGCCAAGAAAGATGAAATTCCGGCGGGAGAAATCCGGGAATTGCAGTTGGGAGATACAACCCTAGCGCTGGCGCGTGTAGGAGATAACTTCTTTGCAATCAATGGGATATGTTTGCATCAGGGTGGGCCAATTGGGGAAGGTCAACTTACGGGAGAGACGGTTAGCTGCCCATGGCATGGCTGGACCTACGACGTAACGACCGGCACGCTGACTCAGGACCCATCGCAGAGCGTTGCGTGCTATAAGGTTGAGATACGCGGCGACGAGGTCTTTGTGGACGTGGGATAGACGATCCCTGCCAATACAAATAACCACATTTCTTGTTGTTTCTTTTACGCTTCCATGTATAGTTCGCCGGTTGCCGAGGGGCCATGACTCGTTCTGTTACTCGTACCGTCGCGCGACCTCACCAATGGTTGCTGGCGGTTGATCCACGCGTCTACCACTGGGATACCTTGTTCGTAAAGGGCAAGGAAATGTGGCGGCACGCGGGCAGCAAGCCCGATGCGCTGCGGCAAATGAAGCAGATGCGGCGCGGCGACCGCGCGCTCTGCTACCACGGTAAGCCGGAGTATGCCCTTTACGCCATCGCCGAAGTGACGCGCGATCCGTATCCGGATCCACATGATCCGACGCCGAAGCATCTGGTGATCGATTTGCGAGCGCTCGAACGGCTGCCGCGCCAGGTGTCACTCGAAGAATTGCGCGAAAATCGCGCGCTGCGGAAAGTGAAATTCCTGAAAAATCCTCGCATGACGATTTCGCCTCTGCAGGAGGAAGAATATTCGGAAATCCTGCGCTTGGCGGGAATCGTCGCCGCGCCGGGCATTCCGCTGCCTTAGCCGCGAACGGACCCCATTCGTTTTACAAAACCGAAAATGGATTTAAGATAGCGGCCGGCGGTTTCGCGGGCGGAGTTGGAGCTTTCTCATGAGGCAAACGAGGTACGCCATGAAAAAAATGATTTTGAGCGGGTTCGTTCTTGCAGGGACCATGGGGCTGGCGGTTGTGTTGAGCGTGCCCTCGGGAAGAAGCGTATCGGCGCAGTCCAGGGCGAAGTCCAGTGCGTCAATTTGCCCGGAACTGGCTGGGATTTCGACAGGGAAGACGCGCATCATCGACATGACGTACGCAATCAACGATCATTCGCCAGCATGGCCAGGAGATGATCACCCATTTACGGCCGTTGTTACAGCGACGCCGGCAAAAGATGGTTATTTTATCCGCAAATTCACGATGCTCGAACATTATGGAACGCATATGGATGCGCCAGCGCATTTTCCGCCGGGGAAAGAGACGCTGGATCAGATTCCGATTCAGCGGTTTTTTGGTCCCGCAGAAGTGATCGACGTGCGCGCAAAAGTCGAGAAGGATGCGGATTATCGTTTGAGTGTTGCGGATATTCAAGCGTGGGAAGCGCAGCATGGGGAAATTCCTGCCCGCGCGATTGTTATGCTACGGACAGGGTGGGGCTCGCGCTGGCCGGATCAAACCCGCTATCGGAACATGGACGCGAAGGGAGTGATGCACTTTCCTGGATATTCCGTGGCTGCGGCGAAATACTTGATCGCGCGGCGTGTGAATGGATTGTGCATCGACACGCTGAGTATCGATTACGGGCCCTCGCCAAATTTTGAGGTACATCGCACGACGTTGCCCGCGGGATTATTTCATATCGAAAATATCGCGAACCTGGACGAGTTGCCGGCCACCGGCGCATTCGTGATTGCCGCACCGATCAAGCTCGAAGGCGGTTCTGGCGGACCGGTGCGCGTGTTTGCGATCCTGCCGGATTGAGCGGGAAGGACTTTTCGTCGAGAGGAATCTTTGCCGGAATTGCCGGAAGTCGAGACAGTCGTGCGCGGATTGCAGATGCTGCTCCCGGGCCGCGGAATCACCGAGGTGCGCCTCGGCAAGACGGATTTTATCGACGACCCTGTGGCGCTCGAAGAAAACGCGCCGGGATGCAAAATCGCTTCCGTGCGGCGCCATGGGAAATTTCTGGTTTTGGAGCTTGAAAAGGATGGTTCGGCGAAGGCGGAGAAGCGTACTGGTGCGAAGCGCTTCAACCTGATTGTTCATCTGGGGATGACCGGGCAGTTAACCGTACGGCCGGAGACGATGCCGGCAGCGGCGCACACGCATGTGTGGTTCGCGCTCGACAATCGGACGGAACTGCGCTACACGGACGCGCGCCGATTTGGGCGGATGGTTTTGTCGAACGAAGAAGGCAGCAAGAAAATTCTCGGGCCTCTGGGAATCGACGCCCTGACGGTGAGCGAAAAGGATTTTCGAGCGCGGATTGGAGCGCGACGGGCGCGTATCAAGGCTCTGCTGCTGGACCAAAGCGTTTTGCGCGGGATGGGGAATATCTATACCGACGAGAGTCTATGGCGCGCGCGAATTCATCCGACGCGCATCGGGGCGGAATTGAACCGCGAAGAAATGATACGCCTGCGTGGTGCGATGCAGAGAGTGCTGCGCGCGGCGGTGCGACTCGGCGGGTCGTCCATTTCGGATTATGTCAATGCGGAAGGCGAGCCGGGAGAATTTCAGCTCCGGCATAATGTTTACCAGCGCGAGGGGAAAAAATGCGCGCGGTGCGGGACGATGATCCGGCGAATTATCGTCGCGGGACGAAGCAGTTATTTTTGCTCGAAGTGTCAGCGGGCACCGCGCGGCCGGCCCCGGAAGATCTTTCGCGGCAAGAGTGCGCCCTGACGGCGAGCGGAGGGGCTGAGGATGCATACCGTACGCAAACGGACAGTGCCTGTATTCGTGATCGTGGCTTTGGGCGCGGTGACATGGTGCGCTGCCGCTGGCGGCAGGGTTGAATCAACTTCACTCGATTTCCGGCAGGTCGTGATCCCAGTCGGCAAAGGACCGGGATTCATTGCGATCGGCGACGTGAATAGTGATGGCAACCCGGACCTGATTGTCGCGAACGAGTATGAAGGCACGGTGAGCGTTTTGTTGGGAGATGGTCAAGGGCATTTCAAACCAGCGCCGGGCTCTCCTTTCCCGTGCAATCCAAATCCCAACGACATCGCCGTGGCAGATATGAAAGGCGATGGTAATCCGGATCTGGTGATCGCAAATACGCAAACGCCGTACATCACAATCTTGCTGGGAGACGGCACAGGGAGATTCAAGCCTGCGGCGCACTCGCCGTTTGCTACGAAGTCGTATCCGCATCCGCACGGCGTGGCCGTCGGAGATTTCATGGGCGATGGCAAGCCAGCGGTGGTGACGGACAGCTGGGGCAATCGCGAAATCCTGCTCATACCAACGGATGGCAAGGGCAACTTGATTCTTCCGGGGAAGTTCTTTTCTGCCGATTTGCACACGGACTCGGGCGTGCGCGCTGCGGATTTCAACAAAGATGGGCACCTCGACATAGTGACGGTGAATCAAGATGGAGGTGTTGTCGGTTTGCTCTTGGGTGACGGCAAGGGAGGATTTCGCAAAGCGCCCGGCTCTCCATTTCTGGCAGGGGACACTCCGTGGTCTTTTAGCGTCGGAGACGCAAACGGGGATGGAAATCCCGACGTGGCAGTCATTCCGTATGAGCGTGATATTCGCGACCCTAACAGGCTTGGCATCACCGTTCTGCTGGGCGACGGGAAGGGTCGCCTTGCGACTATGCCGGGCTCACCTTTTTCGCTGGCTGGTTGCAAAGGCCCCAGTCGGATTGCGATAGGCGACCTCCGAGGAAACGGATTGCACGACATGGTAGTGTTGTGCGCGCAAAACGACAGGTTGTTTTTCTTTATGGGGACAAAGGATGGCGAGTTTCGAGTTTTCAACCGTGACGTGGCGACGGGATGGGGCGGCCTCGCGGTTGGGAAGTTGGACGGCAGCGGGAAGGATGAGGTCGTGGTCGCTAACCACGACCAGGACACGATCACGATCCTGTTTAGCAAGTAATTGGCGGGCGTTGCGGCTGGCCGTGATGCACGGTAAACTGTCTTGCAGTTGTGATTCGTAGTTTGTCGGGGCGTGGCTCAGCCTGGCTAGAGCGCCTGGTTCGGGACCAGGAGGTCGGTGGTTCAAATCCACTCGCCCCGACCACTTTTCTTCTTGCCATCAGACACTTACGAAAAGCCCGGCATCGTGCTCTCGTGGAGGGGGCACCCAATGGGTTCGCCAAGGGAATCGAGTCGCGCCGCGATTCCCTTGGAATGCAAACAGGCGAAAACTCCCCTAGGGTTGGCAAAAAAGCAGGGCCGATCAGTCCTGAGCGCCACCGGAATAATTGATCTACAGGATTCATGAATTCTCATCATTGCTGTCCAAAAGTGAAGTCGGCTGTAGAAGTCAGCGCAGCACGGACGACCACCCGCTTTTCCTGTGTTCCGAAGGTCGCAGTCCATACCGCCAGTGTATATTCACCCGGCGGTATATTTTTCAGGTCGAAAGTGCCGTCTTTGCCTGTAACCTCAAAAAACGGGTTTTCCATTACACCGATATACGCTTTCATCCATGGATGGACGTTGCAGTGCACAGGGATCATGACTTCTGGGTCAGTAAACCGACGAATCACGGAGGGAGAGCCCGGCTGCTGGGAAACATTCCACGAGCGGTTGGTTTTCGCCGTCACGTGAATATTATGCGTCGTGGGGTCGAGTGTGAGCACCTGAAGCGGCTGTCCCGCCATAATGCCGACAACGTGCGGTTGATACATGCAACCGCTCTGCGTAAGATCTACGGAATTGACGGGCGGAGTAAACTTGCGCGTGCCGAAACCATCCTTGATGTAAACGAATGCATTGGGCAAAGTTCCGTTTTCGTTCACTTCGCCATCCTGTGCGTAGACCTGCCCTTTCTGCTCGGATTCGCAAATGGGGTCATTTGACATCTTGATGATTTCGAGCTTTGGCCGCTCTCCCTGGAACAGGATTTTTCCAGAGATGCTTCCCGTTTCCTGAGTGCTGGATTGGGCCGCTTTTCCCCTCGGCGAGTGTGCGAAGGTGTTCATGGCGATCAGGAGTATCGTTACTGCAACGATGATGGAGAGCATGCGAAATCGCGAATCCAGCCGCTGGTTTGTTGTGTCTTGAGTCACGATGTCAACCTGCCTTTCTACATTTCCTGGCGGGCACACTTTCTAAGTGTCCCGCGGTGATTGGGTCTTCTTGGCAAACAAGCCGCAGGCGAATTTGAACCCTTTGTCGCTAGAAAAGCATACGTAGCAACATGTAAAGCGAGTTGTTGTCGCTAGCATTTCGCCCTGAGCCGTCATAATTTGTGCCGGCGCCATTGAATTGCGTATAGCCCGTGTATTGCAGCCCAAGCTGGACATTCTGGACCGGCCAATACGAGAGATTCAGCACGAAGCCTTGGGTCTTGGGACTGCCGGTTAGGCTTCCTGTGAGTGCCCCTTGCGGAAATTCGAGGGGGTCCTTCGTGCCTGTCGTTACAAAGTAAGCGACCCCCGGCGCATAGCGGTAGCCGAAGTGGTAGACGCCGTTGACCCGGAATGTGTTCAGGTCATGGGCAAGCAATGAGGCATTTCCATCCGCGAAATCCGCATTCAAGGTAGATTTTTCGTGAATATAAGTTGCATGCAGCGTAACCAAATTGTTTGCGAATTGTGGCAGGACGCGCTCGAATTGCGCGTCCGCGGCAAAATCTGTGTAGTGGTTTTCGGGGCCAGTTACACCTTGCGGAATCGAGTCCATGTGCATTCCATAGGTGCCGAACTCGAGATAGCTATTCCCCATGGTCTGTTGCCAAGCAGCGCGCCAATAGGGAGCAACTCCCTGAATGTTGTAGGGGAATCCCACCCCATTGTTGGGGAGGGGTTGACCAAGATGGGACGAACGATAAATGGTGGCCGCGCCGTAGAGATGGTCATTCCACATCGCGTAGCCCCCGAGGCCGGCGACGTCCTGAGCGAGTGAACCGTCAACCACCGCGGCTGTGATGGGGGATGGCGCGGATGCAGATTGAATCCATGGGAAACCCCAAGCGGGCGTATCGTTCCACAAGTCCTCGACCGTCGGATTATTGTTGAGCATGACTCCATATACGAGCGTCTTGCCTTTTACGAGGCGGTTGCGCGCGTAGCGAATGTCCGTGTTGTCCCAGCTGAAATGATCTTTTTGTGAGTTATATGTCGCCTGGACAAAACCACCAAGGTGGCTGGCATACTCCCCAGAGAGAAACAGAGAAACGTCCTGAGGGATTGAAAAACTCCAGTTCTGAGTTCCGGGCTGCGCAGTTTTTGTGCCCGTGCTGGAGACTTCAAACATAGCCGCCAAAGGGAGATAAGAAAGGAGCTGCAAACCGGACTTTTCTTTTTCTGGCGGCGACGTAATAACCTTTATGCCCGTCATCGTATAACCATTCAGCTTGAAGGTCCGGCCCAGAGGAGTGAGTTCAGGGGGATTTGTATGGCACGAACTGCACGCCAAACCGGTTTGGCGTGCAAAGCTTGGGACGGCTCTCGCGTTTCTGGGTGTGATGGCGAGCAGGATCAACAACACCGTGCCCGCCATCGCGAGGATGAAAATGGAGCTATTCCTTTTTTCCAGAGGTTTCATATTGCCAGCCTCGCTGATTTGAAATGAAAGAAACTATCCGCTGTTCCGATATTACTTACCAAGCGTGACGTTGACGGTTGCCGTCTGTCCGCTTTGCACGGTTACTGAAACATCTTTTGTGCCCAGATCTTCTTGCCAGACCTTCAGATGGTAGGTTCCCGGAGGCACATCGGTGAGCGTAAAGGCGCCTCCTTTGCCGCTGAGGACGTAATACGCGTTGGCAGCCACGATGACATAACCCTTCATCCATGGATGGACATCGCAACGCACGACGGCGCGGTCGGGCCGACCAAGCGGAATCTCAAGCGCTGGCGAACCCGCTGGCATTACCTGGTTGAAACTGCGGTTGTTTTCAGCGTAGATGTGCACGTTGTGAGATGCCGAATCGCTGTTTTGCACCTTCAGGTCCCCCGGTTTCATAATGAGGATGGGAGGCATGAACATGCAGCCCTTCTGGTCGATCACGGCCGGCGGATAAGCAAAGTCCTTACCGTGATCAATGCCATCTATCCACACGACGGCGTCCACAACTCCACCGTCCTCGATTTCGGCCGGATAAATTTCCTTCGCATTTCCGCATACACTATTGTCCTGTGTCACGGCGATCTTCTTTGGCCTGATTGGTTTGCCCTGATAAAGAATCTTGCCGGATATCGTTCCCCCGTTCTGGACCGCCTGCACTGAGTAACCCGCTTGGTACAAACCAGCCGGGGGATTGGAAGTTTCTTTTGGGGTTGCGCCATAGGCTTCTAAACTTGCAAGCCCAGCTTGCATGAAAACGATGATTGCTAAAATCCCGCAAAATGCGAGAATTGACTGCTGTCTTCTAATAATCATCCTGTTTCCTTTCATTAGCAATTTTCGACGCTCGTCGCGAGAATTTCTTCCCGGCTCATGACCGCTACCCATGGTTTATCAATGCAATGGAGCTTGTGCAAGAACTGAGTTAAAAAAGTTGTTGGAGGACATAGGAATGAGCGCGAATTTATTGTGCCACATCTTCGGGAACTCACTGGGTTCCTCCAAATTTAATTGCATTAATGGGAAGCGATGACTAACCAGAATCTCGACAACCAATGCGATATTACGAAGTCACTTAGATTTCGAATGTGATGCCCGTCACTATAAAATGTATCTTGCATCACATTGGAGCCATTCAATTCCTAGAAACTAATCATAGAATGCCGTGAACTGCGGCGGGCCCGTATCGAGCCTATCCTAAGCAGTCCAATCGGAGTCCCAACGACAGCAGCAGAGCAAAAGGTCGGTCCCTGCGCATCGTGACTTCGGGATCCGTCGACATTGACACTGGCGAAGTCACACTCTAGAATCTCGAAACCATACGGGCCCTGCAGGCCGCGAAGAGTAATCAAGACACACCTGAATAAAATGAGCTCTAAGGGAACGAGGCCACGCATTGCGGTCGTCGATGATGATGACGGCCTGCGTTCGCGTATCCACGCTTCACTAAGCGGCGATTTCGACATCTACGACGGGGAAAACTACAAAGACGCATATCGGTTGCTCCAGGAGGCCGAATTGGATGTTCTCCTTTTGGGACTGCCGATTCCCTCAGGCAGCTCGAGTGAGTGCCTGGAGCTACTGTCGCGCCTCGATGGCAGCGAGGTCGATACGTTAGTCATCGTTCTAAGTTCGGAAGAAAAGAAATCCACGGCACTGAAGGTGATCGACGCCGGGGCTTATGACTATTTTCTCAAACCGCTGGACACGGACGTGCTTCGTGTCCTAGTAGCGCGGGGAATCGAAAAACTCCGCATCCAACGAGAGAACCGCATCCTGCGGGACGAAATTCGCAGAAAGCACGGTTTGGGGGACCTGCTCGGCACCACCGATGCCATGCGGCACGTCTTCGAGACGATTCGCCGCGTGGCCCGATCCTCTTCGACAGTGATTATTCGCGGCGAAAGTGGGACCGGCAAAGAACTCGCTGCGCGATCGATCCATGAAAATAGTCCACGCCGTTCACGGTCGTTTATTTCCGTAAACTGCGCGGCGCTGCCAGAAACGCTGATGGAGGCTGAGCTGTTCGGCTATGAGAGGGGGGCGTTCACTGGAGCCGTGGCCACAAAAGAAGGCCGTATTGAGATGGCTGACAAGGGTTCCCTTTTTCTCGACGAAATTGCCACTCTCTCTCCATCGCTGCAAACCAAGCTGCTGCGCGTACTTGAGGACCATGCAGTGTTGCGGCTTGGCGGAAAGAAGCCCATCAAGGTCGATTTCCGGCTGATCACCGCTACCAATGAGAACTTGGAAGAGATGGTGCATCAGGAGCGATTTCGCCAGGACCTTTATTACCGCATCCACGTCGTACCTATATTCCTGCCTCCCCTACGCGAGCGCGTTGAAGACATTTCCCTGCTTGCTGATTATTTTGTGCAGGTCTACTGCGCAGCGAACCAGTTTTCCCCCAAGCGGGTCTCCGAAGAGGCCCTGGCTGCACTTAAGAAATACCCCTGGCCTGGCAACGTGCGAGAGCTCGAAAATGTCATCCAGCGCGTTGTGCTCATGTGCGAAACCGAGACCATCGGATTAGGAGACCTCCCCGGCGAGGTTAGCGCCGCGCTTGCAGTAAACGGGCGAGGACGAACGCACTTCCCGGCTTCCGGAATCGAGCTAGATAAGGAGTTACAGGCGTATGAGCGAGAGCTGGTGGAAACAGCGGTGCGTCAGGCATCTCGGGACATGGCCGCTGCCGCCAAACTTCTGGGCGTGGATCGAAATCGAATGAATTACCTGCGTCGCAAGTTCAATTTGTGAGAGGCAGCGCATGAGGTTGATGAAAAACTCAACCGATGTTGATAATTTCAACAATTCCACACTTCCAGCGAGAACGCGACGGCAGTACTGGACCATCCTAAACCGTTAGGATTCTGCGGGAACTCACGATGGGAGGCGGTTCGTTTTTTTGGGCATCGGATTGCATATTTTCGTAGTGTCCGCCCACGGGGGCGCAAATCTGAAGGGGAGGAAGTTAACAATGGCTACCAAGAAGACGGCGAACAAGGGTAAGGCTCTGGGAAAAGTGAAGACGCTCAAGCCACTCAAGTCTCTGAAATCGTTCAAGACGCTCAAGCAGATGAACACGTTGCGACGGGGTCCCAGCACCTTCTAAATGCTGTGCCGCGTCGTTTTTGGCGGCTCGCAAATGGTTTCATGAACGTGCCACAGTCGAGTCGTTGAGGGGCTGCTGCGGCGGTGCAGCAGCCCTGGCAGTTTCTGTCCTCCCGAAACACCTTTAGCAATCAAACGTTTCTAAGCTATGGCAGTCTTGGCGGCCAGCGCGGTGATAGACAGATCTCACCAAAACTGGGACCTAAGCCACCGCCATGTGCCACGGCCCACCTGCCAGACAATCGAGCGCGCAGGGCTGTAGATTTTAACTGTTCCGGTCATTCCTTCGCGGAGCGAGCCATCCGGATTCGGTAAATCAGCGATCACGGCCATATAGTTGGCCAGCTCCTGACCATAGCGGGTGAGCGCTGTAGGATCTCCGACGGGGCGGTCGGAAGCCATGGCCGGCATGATTCGATCCACCCGGCCAGAATAAGTTCTCAATGGGTAAGAAGAGACCTTCAGCAACAAACGCGCGCCGGGCCGCACATCGTCAGCCGCCCAATCGTGCACCAGGATGCGCACACGCATTTCCGTGCGAGAAGAAAGATGACAGAAAGTCTCCCCTTCGGGTAGATATTCTCCTACCGTTTCAGCAAGCTCGGGCGTGGTGACGGTCGCGGCGATCGGTGCGCGGACTTGGAGCTGTGCGTATTCTCGCTGGGCAATCTCCATGTATTTTTCAAGCCGAGTTACTTCGCGACTGGCCGTCGCTGCCGCGTCTGCATTGGCGGCCCCTTCTGCCGAGCGGAGCCGGCTCTGTTCGAGGGCGAGTTGTTGCGTGTCTACAGCCACGGCTGAGGCCAGCAAAGGATTTTCCAAGACCGCGAGCACCTGCCCTTGCTGCACTTGTTCTCCTTGCCGCACGAGCACTTGCTGGACAACGCCTGAGACTGCGGCGCGCGCCTCAGCTTGACCGCTGGGCTCAAGGATACAGGGCACGGAAATCCTCGACGGAATAGGTGGCACGGTCAGCAGTACGACGGCCACTGCCATACCAACGGTTTGCCTTCGCGTCAGTTTCCAGGCCATATAACCCTCCTTTGCCTTTACCCACCAAGAGGGGAGCTTTGTCGCCAGCTTCCGGATTTTCCGATGGGCAAAGAAATAAATTGCCGCGGCGAAAATGACGTAACCCCAGGCACCAAACTTGTTGATGCATACATTCTTCAACCACAAGAGCACCACGGTAATCAGCGTGATGCTGTAAACGAGCGCCGTGAGAGAGTAGGTCAGGAAGATTTTTCTTTGCCGCCGGCTTGCGGCCGGGAGTTCCACCTGACGGCGGAGAGCGTTTTGGAGAAGCCAGGCTTGCAGGAATTCAAAGGAGTCCTCGCGCAGATTGTCGATTTGCAGGTACTGGCAGAGAGCGTAGTAGCCGTCCGCTTTGATCAGAGGATTGAGATTCAACAGAGTGCCCTGAATTCCACAGAGCAGCATCATCATGTAAGCCAGGCCATTGACCGTGGAGCCGGGAAGTGTGAAGTGCCAGATTACAGCGGAAATGCTGCACAGCAACAACTCCACCCAAATTCCCGCGAAGATAGTCCACTGGCGCGGGGCCACGCGGTCCATCATCAATACGTCGGTCGTGTCGGTGAAAAATGCAGGCGTAAGGTAAATCAGCATGAATCCCATCTGATGGACTTCGCCGCCATAATGTTTGCACGTGAGCCCATGCCCGAATTCGTGAATGCCCCCGATAACCAGCATGAGCAACCAAAAAACCCACAGGTAATAAGCGGACTTATCGGAGAAGTTCCAGAGTTCCTTGGTATCATGCGCAATACGACTCCAGTCTCCTGACAGAAGCCAGAGCATGAGCAAAAACAATCCCACCGAGAAGTATATGAAACCCCGCGTGTACATCCAGCTGAGAACCGGGTCGAGGCGCGAGAGAACCTTGTCGGGATCCCAAGCCTTAAAGGTTATGTAAAGGAGGTTGGACTGATCGAGGCGACTCTTGCGTTCGTCGCGAAGGCGCTCCAAGATAGCGAGATTCTTCTCGCCGACGGTTCGCTCCCACATATCGGGCGGGATGCCTTCCAAAAAATCCAAGATCGTGGCTTCGTCAATAGGTGTGTCAGGGTAGCGTTCATTCATGTATTCGGCAGCTTCGGCTGCTGTACGCGTGCCATCAAAGGCTTGCAACAACTCAAATTCATAGCTGCCGTAGCGGTTATAGCTTGCCGTTTCGCTGATTTTGATCACATAACTGATTTCACCGGCGACATTTTGTCGGCTTACGCGGATATCGGAGCGAACTTTCGGACGGTGCAGCCCTTTGGCCAGCACTCGCGAGGCTCGCAGTCCCGATGGGCCAAAGCGCATGGCCGGCTACCGGCCCAGCCTAGAGCTAACAGGCCACAAAACCTCGACGGACATTCCCGGCCGCAGCCCGTCCAGATTGCCGCCAGTCAAGCGACCCACAACGTCATAGCTGTCGCTCGCCGGATCGATCGTGGGACTTACGCGGAGCACTCTTGCGGTATAGAGTTGTTCGGAGCCAGCAGACAATCGAAGAGAAAAAGCCAAACCAGGCTGCGGAAGGACACCGCCGGTTTCCGGCACCTGAAATTCCACTTGGAGGGGCGCTAACTGGCTAACGCGGAAACATTTGTCGTTCTTGTTTACCTGTTCGCCCTGACGAATATAACGGTGGACGACAACTCCTGAAAAGGGCGCGCTGATATGCGTCTTGGCAATTTCGATTTGGAGCTCGTGAATTTGCGCCTGATTACTCTTGACCGCCTGCCGCCAGCTGTCGAGATCATAGGCCGCACCCTTCGCTTCAAACTCGGCCTCTTCAAGGTCTGCTTCGCTGCTCAGACCGCTGGCTCGCAAGAGTTGCTGGCGCTGTAATTGCGCATTTTTCGCCTGCTCTTCAGCCTCTTTGTATTTCACATTATTCTGTGAGACTAGCAAATCGGACTCGGCTTTTTGCAACTCGGCCTGCAGGGTGCTGTCATCGAGCCGTCCCATCTCGTCTCCGGTGCGAACGACGCTGCCCTCGTCCTTTTCCGTCGCGAGGACCACACCACCGCGTTGCGCTGTTACGTCAACCGCCTTTTCGACGGAAAGAATGCTTAGCAGGCTGAGCGGCTTGGGCGTCTCCGCTGCCGGAGCGCGAGGAGTGGTTGCCGCCGTTTCTGAATTCGCCGGGGGACTCGATGCGGCAATTGGATTCGAGCAGCCTACCGTGCCGCCAAGCGCGAGCACCATGCCACAAATGAAAATAGCACGCCTCATGTTGTCTCCTCCCAAGGCATCACGGTAGCCATGACCAGACTGACTCCCAAGCCCAGCGGAAGGGCGCACGAAAAATCACATATCCCAATGGAAACCATCCAGAGGAAAACCATCCACCTGCGGCAAGGATCTTTGCGCTGCCTACCATGCCGTCGCGCGCGGCCAACCCAGAATTGGCGAAGTCGGCTCGAACTACGAAAAATTGCTCACCATTTTCCGAACGTGTTACGGCACCGAGACGATCCACGGTACCGCGAAGTGTTTCCAGCGGCAGCGCATTCAACTTGATTTGCACAGGGATCCCGTCACGCAGCAACGGCATGTCCGTTTCGCGAACGCTCATTTCGACGGCCATCTCACTTGGATCCACCAGTTCGCAGAAAGCATCTCCCGGCTTCAGCATCGCACCCACCTTCTGCTCTACCTTGGGCGTGACCACTATGCCGGATATGGGCGCGAGGAGCATGGCTTCGCTCACGCGCGTGCGTTCGAACTGGACTTCCGCCTGATGCAGCTGCACTTCGATGTGTGCTTGCCCAGCCGCAGAAGGATCTCCGCGAAATTCGGCATCCGCCAGTGCGCGCTGGGCGTTCGCGAGTGCGGTTTGCGCCTGCACCAGCTTTAGCTGGTCGGCGCTCGAATCGAGCGCCGCGAGCAACTCTCCGGCCTTGACCTTACTGCCTTCATGGACCATCACGCGGTCCACGATCCCGCCAGCTTCGGCAGCGACGACGCGCCTGGCCGCCGGCACCACGGTTGCATTTGCGCCTATGCGCATGGGCATCGGAATGATGAAAAGCAGCGCAGCAGCAATCGCACCACGCCAAGCCCATGCGATCCAGCGAGCTTTGGGCATCGCGGCAAAGAGTTTTTCTTTGCGTTCGGCCCATGGTTTCAGGAAGCCGGCAAGCGGCACTTGTTGGTAGAGCTGGGCGTTTCGAATAGCTACAGCCGTCTGATTGCCGAGAATCGCCAGCGTCTCCCGTTCGTCATCATCGAGAAAATCAGCCTGCTGGCTAAGCAGTCCGATTGCTCCAATCGCTCCCTGATCGTCTCGCAATGGCAGCGCATAAAAACCCGCATATCCATGATTCTCCAAGAACGCAGCTACTGATTCTTTGGCTTCCGGCGGATCCAATCGCCAGCCATCATCATCGCGGTCGACGGAAACAGCGCTTTCCTGTCGCGCGGCCCATTCTAAGACTCCCTTAAATTGGTCCATTTCTAGTGTCTTCGGTACTTCGGTTTCCCCGGAAACCGCACCCAGCAGGAAACGATCGCGATCGAAAAGGCCGATCACACCGCGATCAAATGGGATGATCGTGGAGGCCTGCTGCACGACCGTGCGCAGCACATGATCGAGATCCAGCGTGGAGGTAATCTCACGGCTGATGCCCAGCAGCGCGTCGAGAACGCTCACTTTACGCTCAGCGTCGAGCAGCTTGGCGTTACTTATCGCGATCGCAGCCTGCTCACTAATGTTGGAAAGAAAATAGAGATCTTCTTCCGAGAATGCACCGCCGCCGATGCGGTTGACCACTTCGATAGCGCCCATCACTTCTTCGCCCTTGAGAAGTGGCGAGCATATGACCGACTCCAAGTGGAAGTCTTCCGTCTCATTCTTGCGCCGCTCTGCCAGCATTTCATCTTCAGAAGCAGCTTCCACAAGTACTGGCTGACCTAATTGTGCCGCTTTGCCGACCACCCCTTCCCCGATCGCGCACTGTGCTCCTTCGCCCAGAGTTGGGTCCTCACCGGCTTGCTGCATGGCGTGAAGACTGTTCGTCTCCGCATCTACGAGCCAGAGGTTGCAGGCGGAGGCATTCAACAGGTCACGAATTTTCTCGGTGATGACGGGCAACAACTCTTCCATTTCAAGCGTGGAATTAAAGATGCGGCTGATGTCGTACAACGCCGTCAGACGCTCGACCGTTGTAAGATGCTCATGGACTTGTCGTTCGCGGTCCTGGCAATTTTCCAGTGCGAGCCCTGCGAGGCGGCTCACTTCTCGCACATACTGCAGTTCGTCGGGCGTGAATCTGCCGCGTCGCGGATTGAGAATCTCGACGACTCCGGCTGAACGCTGTGGTCCCGGCAATGGACAGTAAAGCTCCGCCTCCACGCGCTCGCGCGACGATTCGGCCAAGTGCGCCAAGATGTCTTCGTCTTCAGATTTCGAAGAGAATTCCAGCGGTTCACCACTTTCGAGCACCTGCACGAGTACGCCTTCCGAAACCATATTGGCAACCGGCTCGAAACGCTCCCCAGAAGCGAACCAAGCTGCTTGGAGTTTTGCGGAAATTGTTTCGGTTTCCGATTCATCATCGCCCTCGTTGTCCCAGGCGGCGATCCACACTATGACGGCCCGCGCATCAAGGGAAGTCCCTAAACGCCCCGCAAGGGTTTTCAGCAGTGTTTCTGTGTCACGGCAGGCATAGAAAATAGTCGCGAGGTCAAGCAAGTGGGAAGAAGGTTCCACGGCACTCTCCCGGAGAGATGCGGACGTGCTTTATTCTCAGCATTGCAGATTGGAGGAAAATCGAGCTTAGAATCGGTAGAAACCTAGCAAAAGCCATGTTGGGAGTCAAGGAGAGTTGCCATTAAGCCTGTCAGTCCATCCGTCTCTTGCTTGGAAGGACAAGTTCGGGTACCTTTCTACCGCGTGGGGGCTGCTTGACCGTCTCGATTCGTAAAGCAGGGCCGATTACCATTGTTGATCTCGCCGGTGCGCTCAAGCTCGGCGAGAGCGAGCAAGCGTTCCGCCAGCAAGTGCAGGAGTTGATCGACGGCGGAGTCCGCCGCATGGCTATTAACCTCGCCTCTGTGCCCGAGATGGATAGCTCCGGTATCGGCTCGCTCGTTCGCGTGTACAGCCAGATGAAGAAGTGTGGCGGGAACTGCACCTTCTTCGCGCCAACGAAACGCGTCTCTCAACTCCTTAAAATGGTGCGGCTCGATTCAGTCTTGGATATTGTCGAGGATGAAGCCGCAGCACTGACTCGCAACTGAAGAATTTCCCCCACGAGCTGCATGGTAAAGTAACAGGTTTGGACGCAGGGCCTCGCGGACTCTAAAGTCGCATCAGGATGCACCCTCAAACGTACGAATAATTCTGGAAAGAGTTTGAACTGTATCTGGAATCTGCGCGACGTGCGTCGAGCCGTAGCCGAGAACAAGACCGGGAGGCGATGGACGCTTGAGATAGCAATTCGATAGAGGCATCGCGGAGATGCCGCTCTTGGCCGCCCTTTGCGAAACCGCCACGTCGTGAAAATTAGGAGGAAGTAAGCCCACCAGATGCATTCCCGCGTCTGCGCTAATGACTTCCATCATTGCTCCCATTTGTGTGCGGAGTGACTGCCCAAGCATGCTGCATCGCTCCGCGTAAAGATTGCGCATCCTGCGAACGTGACGGGCAAAGTGGCTCTCTTTGATGAAATCGGTCATCACGGCTTGATAAAGAGTGGAAGAAAAAATGTCCGTCGCTTCACGAAGGACCGAGAATGCGTGCACCAAATCCGGCGGAACGACCACGTAGCCCAAACGTAGTGCGGGAAACATAACTTTGCTGAAAGTTCCCACATAGATGACTCGCGCATCCGAATCCAGACCCTGGAGCGAGCCAATTGGGCGGATACCGAAGCGATATTCGCTGTCATAATCGTCTTCAATGATCCAGGCGCCCACCCGCGACGCCCAATTGAGCAACTGCATGCGGCGTGCGGCGCTCATGGTCATGCCCATCGGGTACTGATGCGAGGGAGTGATGTAAACCGCCCGCGCTCTTGAGCAGCGGCGAACGGCTTCTTCAACAATCAGACCTTCGTCATCGACGGAGACAGGAATCAAGCGAGCGCCGACGGTTCCGAACGCTTGATGAGCACCTGGATATCCCGGTTCTTCCATCCACACAGGATCTCCCGGATTCAACAAGATGCTCGCAGAGATTTGCAGACCCTGCTGGGATCCGGTTGTGACCATCACTTGCGAAGGATCGCAGCGCACAGCGCGAACTGTGCCGAGATACTCAGCGATAGCTTCGCGGAACGGCGCGTAGCCCAGCGCATCGCCGTAGGCCATAAGACTCTTTTTCCCTTTTCGAATGTTTCGCGCTACGAGACGAGACCAAATTTCCATTGGAAAGTGGTCGAGGGCAGGCAAGTGCATTCGAAAGGCACCGGAGAGTTTCAACCATGCCTGGTCTGCGGTTGATTTCACTGCTCGGTTGGCTTGGGAGATATTGCGCGTTCCTTTTCTCTGTGGCGAGTGGCTTATCTTTCCCGCTGACTTGCGCGGAGCCGGCCCAATTGTTTCTTGAGGGATCGAACTGGCAACGCAAGTTCCAGCGCCGGCGAATGTCTCTAGGTAGCCTTCCGCATGGAGCTGTCCAAACGCATTCAGAACAGGAATTCGCGAAACGCCCAGCTCTGCGGCAAGTGCACGGGTGGATGGTACGCGTTGGCCGGGGCGGAGTTGGCCATTGGCTATGGCCCGCTGGAACCAATCGTACAACTGGCGGTAGATCGGATATTCCTTACCGCGGTCGAGCGAGATCGGCGGAAGAAAGCTGGCGGGAAGTCGTTTCATGGACAAACGCAAGTGGTCATACCAGATTGGCAAAAGTGGTCATTGTCATAACCCACTTTATCACTGATGATGCGAATTTGGAGAATGAAGTCCGAGAGAAGACGGCAGAGCGCAGGAGCATTCGGGCCCGTTTGCACGACACTCTTGAAAGAGGACGAATGAAAGTCGAATTCAAATACGGTTGGTATTGGCGCGTAGTTAGCCTCGGCGCGCTTGCTTTGTCATTGATTCTCTGCGCGACACGAGCCTCCAGCATGCCTGCGCATGATGGGCAGGACGACTTTGACTTCAATGTGGGTACGTGGAGGACGCGCATCAAACGGCTCGTGCGATCGGAGAGCGGCGCCGATACCTGGATCGAGCAGAACGGAACAGTGGTAGTGGAGCCGATTTGGAATGGTCGCGGCGAGTTGGAACAGATCGAGGCGGACGGCCCTACGGGACACTGGGAAGGCCTTACCTTGTTTCTCTATAACCCTCAGGCACATCAGTGGAGCGAAAGCTATGCCAATAGCAAAGACGGGATTCTGAACGCTCCCATGGTCGGCGAGTTCAAGGATGGTCGAGGAGAGTTCTTTGCGCAGGATGATGACGGCGGGCGAACTGTTCTTGTGCGAGGTGTCTGGTCGGACATCCAGAAGGACTCGCACCGATATGAAATTTCGCTACGAGGGACGGCGGTGCGACGTGGCAGCCGAATTTTATCGCAGAGTTGACGCGCACTTCCGCGGGCGCGGCGGACTCCGCAGCGCCGCCGTTGAACGCTAGCGCGCCAGAACACCAATTCGACTTCGAGCTTGGAACGTGGAAGTTGCACCTGAAGGAATTGGACCACCCACTCACGGGCTCGCACCAATGGGCTGATTTCTACGCCGATTCCGTGACTCGAAGGATTTGGGGTGGGCGCGGCCAACTGGAGATATTCGAAGCCAGCGGTGCGGCGGGACGCATCGAGGGCTTGACGTTGCGTACCTACAACCCGCAGACGCAGCAATGGAGCCTCTACTGGGCCAACAGTAACAATGGCAAGATCTTCGTTCCACAGATTGGCGAATTCAAGGGCGACACAGGCGAGTTTTATGGGACGGATACGGTGAACGGCAAGTATGTCTACGTTCGATTTATTTGGTGGCCGAAGACCATGCATTTTGAGCAGGCGTTTTCAAACGATGGCGGGAAGACATGGGGAACGAATTGGATTACGGATCAAACGAAAGTCCAGCAATGAAGTATGTCCAGAATGTGAAGATGCGACGAAGCGTGGCTGTTGCGGCGTTGATGATCGCGGGATTAACCATTGGAATGACAAGCGAGAAGACTCGGCCGGCAAAGCCAGCCTCAGTCACCGCGGAGCACGACGGGCAGCACGATTTTGATTTCAGTATTGGTACTTGGAAAACCCATCAGTCGCGCCTCCTGCATGACTCCCATACTTGGGTTGAATACAACGGTACGGATGTGATTCGCAAAATTTGGGGCGGCCGCGCCAATATGGGAGAAATCGAGTCCAATGGCCCAGCGGGGCATCTCGAAATTTTGTCTCTGCGTCTCTACAGTCCCCAATCCCATCAATGGAGTTTCAACGTGGCCACCAGCGCTGGCGGTACCTTGAACCCCATGTTCGGCGAGTTCAAGAAAACGAACGGGGACGCTGCGTTTGTCGACCAGGAGCCATATTATGATAACAAAATCACTCCTCTTCGAATCAGCGTCTCAGACATCACTACGAATTCGAATCATTTTGAACAGTCATATTCGGAGGACGGAGGTAATACTTGGATAACGAACCTTACCGTCCAAGAAAAACTGATGGGCGAACCTGAGCCATGGGGATGGGTGTCGCCAGCGGCTCCAACGGATTCAAGTACGCAGCAAGCCAAAGCCCAAGAATCCGGTACGGAGCGGGATGGACAGCATGATTTCGATTTTGATTTTGGCACATGGAAGGTTCACATCCAGCATCTCGTGCATCCTTTGATGGGGTCTCATACTTGGATCAAATACGACGGCACGGACGTGGTTCACAAGATCTGGGGCGGCCGCGCGAATCTGGCGGAAGTCGAAGCCGATGGCCCAACCGGGCACATCGAATTTCTCTCCCTGCGTCTCTATAATCCGCAATCCCATCAGTGGAGCCTGAATGTAGCCAACAGCGCCGATGGCACAGTGAACGTGCCCACAATCGGCGGGTTCAAGGACGGTCGCGGAGAGTTTTACGATCAGGAAACAGTGAATGGCCGAGCGGTCTTGGCGCGAACCGTGTGGTCGGACATCACCCCGACCTCATATCATTTCGAGGAGGCTTTTTCGGATGACGGAGGTAAGACCTGGGAGCCGAACTTTGTCGCAACGCTCACACGAGAAAAACGATGAACTCGCTTCGACGTTGCGGGACTTATTTTCTATTGTACGCGCTTAGCTATCTCTTCCATTCCTTTCAGGCATTTCGACAAGCCGCCTCGCCGACAGTCGCACAGCCCATCAGCACCGAGCAAGATGGGCAGCACGATTTCGATTTCGCGATCGGCACGTGGAAGAGTCATATAAGGCGGTTGGCGCATACCCCATTTGGACATTGCCGCCTTTAACATGATCAGTCGATTTTTTGCCGTGCCGGCATTGGCGGCTGGTTTGTTCTTGGCTGCTGGACAGGCAAACGCGCAAGAGACGACATCAATTTCTTCTTCTCCGGTTTTGCATGTGGACCATCAATCGATGGACGATGCATGGTGGACCGGGCCTATGCTCGCTCCCTCGGCGGCGACGCTCCCGACAGGACATTTTCTAGTCGAGCCGTACTTTTACGATGTTTCCACTTCAGGGTCGAATACCTTTGGGTCACTGTCGTACATACTCTACGGGCTCCGAAATAAGTTAACCATCGGTATGATTCCGACCGTGGACTACGAAGTGGTTAGCGGCGGCACAAACAGCTCGACAGTCGAACTCGGGGATATGGGCTTAGTCGTTCAATATGGACTCACGCAATTTCATGAGGGCAGTTGGCGCCCGATGACCGCGATCAACTTTCAAGAGACGATTCCGACCGGTCGTTACGACCAGCTTGGTAGCCGCCCGAGCGATGGATTCGGCAGCGGATCGTATACAACTGCGCTCGCACTTTATTCGCAAACGTTTTTCTGGCTGCCGAACGGGCGGATTCTGCGTATGCGGTTCAACATATCGGATGCATTTTCCAACCATGCAAGCGTGCAAGGCGTCAGTGTCTATGGAACGGACGCAGGGTTTCGCGGAAACGCCCAGCCGGGTCAAACCGCCTACGCTGATTTGGCCGGGGAATATAGTGTGACCAAAAGATGGGTGGCGGCGCTGGACATCGAATACCACTTCGAGGGCAATACCAGCGTTGCGGGCTACGACTCGCTCAATCCCTCCGGACTGCAGAATCCATCAAGCGTACAAATTAACTCGGGGTCCAACGAGGAGTTTATCTTTGCTCCCGCAATTGAATACAACTGGAAACATAATCTGGGCGTGCTCATCGGCACGCGTATCATCGAGCTTGGCCATAACATAAACCCTTCGATTACCCCTGCCATCGCAATCAACTACGTCCATTGATCTGCACAATGCTTCCAACAATGAGGACCGGTCTAGTTGAAACACGGCACGCACTGACGTTTCCAAGGCTCTCTCGGCTGGAAGGTTCATTTTCCAGCACACGATTCACCTGCATGAATTGACCCTTTGAGACGACCGGTTCATATTTGGTGAGGAGCCTCTTGGAGGTGTCCGTGCGACCTTTCTGCCGCAATGCTGTAGCTTTGCTGCTGGCGGCTTTGCTGGCAAACCTTCCTGCTTTGGCAGCCCCGAATCACTCTGTTGGATTCGTCCTGGTGGCGCAAAGCACGCAGCTTGATGGTCTGGCGGCTGCAAGCGGAACAAATCTGTTCCCTGGAGACTCCCTAGTCACCGATTCTGGTGGGTCCGTGCGCCTGCAATTTGCGGCGAATCAGATTTATCTTCTTCCATCGAGCGGCGTGACTCTCGCCAGTAATGGAGCAGGCGTGATGGCGACACTTGCTTCGGGAACGGCGGGGTTTTCTTCATCTGGCGCAAGTCCGATTGCAATACGGGCCTTGGACGTCACCATCCGGCCACAAACGCCAGCCGCCACTCATGCGAGAGTTACTGTACTCAGTGAAAACGAACTCGAAGTAGCCAGCTTTACTGGTACATTGCAGCTTGAACTCGATGGCGAGACCTATCTCCTTGCTGCCGGCAAGACCTATGGAGTTGAAATCACGGACAATGCGCCTAGACAGGCTGATAAACAGATAAAATCTGCCCGCAGCAAACGAAGACTAATTGTCTTTCTCTTTGGAGCCACAGCGGTCGCTGCCGGAATCGTATACCTCGTGCGGGAACTCAACGAAAGCCCTGACACTCCGTAGCTTGCGGGGCCAAGGCTTCTATCCGGAACCACCACCCAGGAAGGTTGACAACGCTCATGCCAGGCACGTATCATTTTGACGATACAGCGCGTTAACGGTCGCTGCGTCCCCTCTATAACTCTCGCCCACGGGGTGGGGTCTCCGAGGATTTACTCGGTGAGCAGGGTAAGTTCCTCTGAAAGGCCGCAGGAATGTCGCCCGAGTTTGAAGGCTCGAATATGGAAGGTTCCACCGCGCAAGCTGCTACGGTCGAGGAGCCGACCCACACGCAAAGTCGTTCCGGAGCAACTCCAAGGCCAGCCATTGAGCAATCTCCTGTTGCAAACCTCGAAACCCCGGAGCCGGGCCTAGAGTCGGTTTCTCGTATTTCTTCAAGCCCCGAGGAAATTTCCAACGCTCAGGAGCATGATGGTGCCGGAGAATCCGCGAAAGAGATCTCCGGCCAAGTGGAGGAGCAAGCGCCCGGTGAAGCCTCCAAGGTAAATGAACAGCCGATGGAGCAGCTCATCGAGCAATATGCGACGCCTTCCACGGCTCCGAGCAGTGGCGAGATTTTCGAGGGACACGTGATTGCTATCAATGATCTCGGCGTTGTGGTGGATGTTGGCGCAAAGTTGGAAGGGATTGTTCTGGCGCAGGAATTTGTCGAGACCGGCGGGATTCCGTTTCAGGTCGGGGACACAATCGAGGTCGAGCGGACGCATGAGCAAAAGGAAGGCTATGCGATTCTTTCGCATACGCGGGCGCACCGGCGACGCGTTTGGGAGCAAATCGAGAAGTCGCATCGCGAAGGCTTGAGTCTGAAGGGCAAGATCGTCGACCGAATCAAGGGCGGTTTAGTGGTCGACATCGGCGTGCGAGCGTTCTTGCCTGCTTCTCAACTGGATACTCGTCCTACGCACGATCTGGAAACATGGAAGGACAAGGAAATCGAATGCCGCGTGCTGAAATTGAACCGCAAGCGCGGCAACGTTGTCGTCAGCCGACGCGCGGTGCTGGAAGAAGAACAGAAGAAACAGCGCGAGGAGCTTGCAGCATCGCTGAATGAAGGCGCTGTCGTCGCGGGCAAGGTCAAGAACATCACGCCGTACGGCGTGTTTGTGGATCTCGGCGGGCTGGACGGTTTGCTGCATATCAGTGATTTGGTGTGGGGACGGATCGCCCATCCGAATGAAGCGGTTTCACAGGGGCAGGAAATCGAAGTCCAGATTCTCCGGTTTGACAAAGAGAAGATGCGAATTTCGTTGGGGCGCAAGCAATTACTCCCTGATCCATGGGCAACTGTGCCGGAGCGCTTCCCGATGGGCACGCGACTGCGAGGTCGCATCGTGGGCGTGGCCGATTATGGGGCATTTGTGCAGATCGAACCCGGTGTTGAGGGACTGGTTCACGTCAGCGAGATGAGTTGGTCGAAACGTCTGAAGCACCCATCGAAGCTGGTGAAGGAAGGCGACGAGGTGGAAGTGGCTGTACTGGAAGTGAAACCAGAGCAGCGACGCATCTCCTTGGGTCTGAAGCAAGTGACTCCCGATCCATGGGCGGGTATTGCCGAGAGGTATGCAGTGGGTTCAATCGTGACCGGACGCGTGCGAAACCTGACGGAATTTGGTGCGTTTGTGGAACTCGAGGAGGGAATCGAGGGGTTGATTCATATCAGCGATTTCAGCTGGACCGAGCGCGCCAAGCACCCAAGCGAAAAATTGAAGAAAGGCGACACGGTGCAGGCGAAAGTGCTGAAAATCGACGCGGAGCACCGGAGATTGTCCTTGGGAATCAAGCAACTTAACGACATTTGGGCCAACTGGTTTGCCGGGCACAAATTGAACGACGTGATAAAAGGGAAAGTCGTTCGCAACGCGGACTTCGGTTCGTTCGTTGAGTTGGCAGAAGGAATCGAGGGATTGTGCCATATTTCCGAGATTGAGGAACGCCGTCCGAAAGGCAATGCCGGCGATCGCGCCAAGAGGAAGATAGGGAAGCCAGCATCTACGCTTGTGCAAGGCCAGGAATACGACTTCAAGATTATCCGGTTGGACATGGAGCAGCGCAAAATCAGCCTGAGCTATCGGGCAGCGCAGAAGCAGGTAGAACGCAAGGAAATTGAAGTTTTCCGGTCGTCCAAGAGTTCGCCGACGGCAACAATCGGAGATGCGATTCTTGCCAAGCGCCAGGCGAACTAAAAAGAGTTTCGGCACGGTTGCGCTCAATACAAAAAGATTTACGTTTGCGTCCTAGGCGCATTGGTGATATGGAAGGGCCACCAAATGCGCCGATGGCCATAGGGGCCGAGACGCTTAGGGTTGAAACGACAACCCAGTCCGTGATCCAAATTGGAACTTGATGCAAGAGGAGGGCGGTCAGCCCATGGCAAGCGCTGCGGGTAAGCCGGAAACGAGTGAGCGCACAGTAACGAAGGCGGATCTGATTGAGGAAGTGATTCGCGTCACGGAGCTGCCGCGCAAAGAATCGGAAACGGTTGTGGAAACCGTGTTTGAAAGCATTATTGAAGCGCTGCAAAAGAACGACAAAATCGAAATTCGCGGCTTCGGCAGTTTCCGCTCGCGCGAACGGCGCGGGCGCGTCGGGCGCAATCCAAAGACCGGCGCGAAGGTGGAGGTTCCTCCGAAGAGAATTCCATTTTTCAAGCCAAGTAAGGAATTGAAAGACTTCGTAAATAGCCAGAAAACCACAGCACCTGCCGCAGCGTCCGAACCTACCGCACAGGGCTAAGGCAGCCGATTGGGATGGATTTCCTCTGGACTCCGTGGCGCTATCGCTACATCGCTGAAAGCAACAAGGATGAACGATGCATCTTCTGCGAGGCACTCGCGCTGAAGGATGACGCGAAGAGCCAAATCGTTTTTCGTGGCAAACTTTGTTTCGTCATTTTGAATCGCTATCCCTATACAACTGGGCACGTAATGGTCGTGCCATATGCGCACGTCGCGGACCTTGCCGAGTGCGATTCCGAAGCGCTTGCCGAAATGATGCGCATGGCGCAGAAAACGGAGCGCATCCTTTCAAACATCTATCATCCGCAGGGCTACAATTTGGGGATGAATCTTGGACGTTGTGCGGGCGCAGGAGTGGTAGGGCATCTGCATTTGCATATCGTGCCAAGATGGGTCGGTGATGCGAATTTCATGTCCACAATCGGCGAAACGAGGCTTGAGCCGGAGGACCTTTCGCTGACGTATGAAAAGTTGCACGGCGCGTTGAATGTCTAACGCACGAGCGTTTTATTTGCTTTGGAAATGAAACCAAAGGGGGCGAGAAATTGGATCTAGGGCTTACGGAAGAGCAGAAACTGCTGCAACGAACTGTGCATGACTTTGCAGAATCGGAAGTGAAGCCTCTGGCGAGAGATCTGGACGAAACGGGGCATTTCCCGCGTGAGACGTTTCGCAAAGCGGCAGAGCTTGGACTGACGGCAGTTGCGTTTCCCGAGCAATACGGCGGCGCGGGAATGGATCATCTCAGCTACAGCATCGTCATTGAGGAAATCTCGCGTGTCTGCGCTTCCACGGGAGTGATTCTCTCTGTACAGAATTCGCTCTATTGCGATCCGATTTACCGGTTTGGAACTGAGGAGCAGAAGATACGATTGCTGATGCCGTATGCGCGGGGAGAAAAAATCGGTTGCTATGCGTTGACCGAGCCGCACGCGGGATCGAATGCTGCTGCGCTTCGCACGAAGGCGACTCTGAAGGGCGACAAGTATGTCGTCAACGGGACAAAGGCTTGGATCACTAATGGCGGGGCAGCGGACGCTGCGATTGTCTACACAAATACACACCCAGAGAGGGGCGAAAAGGGGATCACCGCGCTCGTGATTGAAAAAGGGACGCCGGGGTTCGCGGTGGGCAAGGAAGAAAAAAAACTGGGCATCAACGCGACAGCGTGTTGCGAGCTTTCCTTTACGGATTGCGAAGTGCCGGCGGCGAATCGCATTGGCGAGGAAGGCGAAGGCTACAGGGTGGCGCTCTCGACGCTCGATGGCGGCCGCATCGGGATCGCTGCACAGGCCACGGGAATCGCGCAGGGAGCGTTTGAAGCCGCCCTGGCCTACGCGCAGGAGAGACAGGCTTTCGGCCACGCCATATCTGGGTTCCAGGCGATTCAGTTCATGCTCGCTGACATGGCTACAGAAATTGATGCCGCGCGGTTGCTCGTGCGCAAAGCTGCCTGGAAACAAGACAGCGACTCCCGATTTTCGATGGAAGCTGCCATCGCGAAACTTTTCGCTTCGGAGATGGCCACGCGCGTGGCACACAGGGCGATTCAGATTCATGGCGGCAACGGCTATAGCCGTGAGTATCCGGTCGAACGCTCCTATCGCGACGCACGCATCACGGAAATTTATGAGGGCACGAGCGAAATCCAGCGCCTGGTGATTGCCGCGTGGGTCTTGAAATCGTATTAGCCACCTTCCCTAGAGACTCGAACTGAACAATTCTCGGCCGCTTGAGTTCGTGTATCCTTGCTCTGTGCTGGCGTTCGACGCAAAACTCGAATTTGATCCCGCCCGCGAGGAGCAATTTTTTTCTGCGATTCCGTCCCATTCTGGAATCTTTCTGATCGAAAATCGTTCGATTGGAGAGGGAACGAAGGCGAAGCCCTATCTGGCACGCACTGCCGATTTGCGCCGTGCGGCCGAGAGGCTGCTTCGCCAGCCGGATACCGCGACGAAACGCCTCAGTTTGCGCGAAGTGGCTAAGGCGTTTCGTTATCGCGTGACGGGTTCACGATTCGAGCAAGCGTTGGCTCTGTACGAACATGCGCGCGCCAATTTCCGCGCACGCTATCGGAGCTTTTTGCATTTACGCCCCCCAGCACTATTGAAAGTGAATCTGCGAAATTCTTATCCGCGTTGCTACGTCACACGGAGAATTTTGGACGACGGCGGATATTATTTTGGACCGTTCTCTTCGCGTAGGGCCGCGGAATCGTTTGCGAATCATTTTTTGGATTTATTCAAGGTTCGGCGCTGCCAGATCAAAATCCGCTGCGACCCGCATTTTCCTGGATGCATCTATTCCGAGATGAAAATGTGCCTGGCTCCGTGTTTTGCAGGTTGCACGAAGGAAGAATATGACGCGGAGGTGCGTCGCGCGGTGGAGACACTGGAATCGCAAGGCTCCTCTCTAGTGGGTGGGATCGAACACGAACGGGAGGCTGCGAGCGAAGCGATGGACTTCGAACGGGCGGCCGGGTTGCACAAAAAACTGGAGAAAGTTACCGATGTGCTGCGCGGGCTGCCGGAAGTCGTGCGGCGAATCGATGCGGTGAACGCCGTGGTATTGCAGCGCGCCGCGCAGGAGCAAACAGTCGGCATTTTCACAGTATTGAACGGTCTTATTGCTGAGCCATTATTTTTTTGTTTCGGCGATCTTTCGAGCGAGCCGCGTTCCGTGGAGGAAATCATCCGGCAGCACTTCAAGAAATTGGAGTCGGAGAAGGTTGCGCACGACGACGGCGGTCAGGGTAAAATTGCTGAACGCAATGCGGAATCCGCAACTGAGCGCGAAGAACACCTCTCACTTCTGGCACGCTGGTTCTATTCCAAGCCGCGAGCTGGCGAAATTCTGTTTCGTGACGCGGAGTGGCCCTATCGAAAAATCCTCCGCGCGTGCGCTCGCGTGCTGGCCGCAGAAGAGTCTGCATAGAAGAGGAAATGCCTGAGGACGGTCCATCAGTTGTAACAGAAGGCGCCATCGGGAACGGCGGAGGACGCCGTCCTTCCCGCGGTGCAGTGATGTTTCGTGCGCTGCGCTACCGCAATTTCCAGCTCTTCTTCGGTGGTCAACTCATCTCGCTCATCGGCACATGGATGGACACAATCGCCGAAGCGTGGCTCGTCTACAGGTTGACCGGTTCGTCGCTAATGCTGGGCACGGTGGCTTTCGCCGGGCAAATTCCTGTGTTCTTACTCGCGCCGCTCGGTGGAATGGTTGCTGACCGGTTCGATCGGCGCAAAGTCGTGGTTGCGACGCAAACGGCCTCGATGATTCTCGCTGGGATTCTTGCGGCGTTGACGCTGAGCGGACGCGTCAAGGTCTGGGAAGTGGCGGCCCTGGCGGCGCTGATGGGTGTGGTCAATGCGTTTGATATTCCCACGAGGCAGGCATTTCTCGTCGAGATGGTTGGCCGGGAAGATTTGATGAACGCGATTGCTTTGAATTCGTCGATGTTCAACGGAGCGCGCGTAATTGGTCCCGCGATCGCGGGTGTTCTAGTGGCTTACATCGGAGAGGGCTGGTGCTTTTTTGCAAATTCGGTGAGTTACATCGCTGTGATTGCGGGTCTGCTGATGATGCGCATGGAGCCAAAGACCATTGAGGAACACCTGACCTCGGCGATCGACCACATCGCGGAAGGGTTTCGGTTTGTGCATCGTACGGCGCCAATTTGGGCACTACTGCTTCTTTTGGGTCTCGTGAGTCTGGTGGCCATGCCCTATTCGGTTTTGATGCCTGTGTTCGCTGCGAAAATTCTCCACGGAAATGCTCAGACGCTGGGCGAACTGATGGGCGCGACTGGAATCGGTGCACTGACCGGAGCGCTGGTGCTGGCATCGAGAACCGGACTCAAAGGGCTTAGTCATTGGGTAGCGAACTCGTGCGCGGGATTCGGATTGGCGCTGATACTCTTTTCGTTTTCGCATTGGCGTATTGTTTCGATCGTTTTGCTGGTTCCAGCCGGGTTTTCGATGATGGTGCAGATGGCGTCGTCGAACACGCTGATTCAGGCAATGGTCCCGAACCGGCTACGCGGCCGCACCATGGCCGTGTATTCGATGATGTTCATGGGCATGGCTCCGGTGGGCTCGTTTCTTGCGGGAGCGATAGCGGATCGTATCGGCGCGCAGTGGACGGTTGCCCTTGGCGGGCTCGGTGCACTGGCGGGCGCCTTCTTGTTTTCGCGGAAATTGCCGCAACTGCGAGTTGAAGCGCGAGAGTTGATTCTAGCGCAAGCAACGGCGGGCGGGGAGCCGCCAGGCAACATGACGAGCCGCGCCCTGGAGGTCCAGCCAGTGCAGCTGGCAAAGAACTCGCGCGTGACCTCGAAGCAGGTCTGATATACTCAGCGCCCGTTTGGCCGATTGACATTGGCTGCTTGCACAAAATGACCTCTCCTTCCACGCTCAAACCCGGCTTCGCCACTTTCGAAGGATCTCGAAAGTTCGCGGCTCGATTTGAAGGGCGCACAGCTCCTGGGCATTTTCGCGAACGTCATGGCCTGTTGGTTTCCTCGATTGGTATCGGAACATATTTGGGTGAACCGGATGCTGCCACGGACAACGCTTATACGGAGGCCATTCGCGCCGCTGTCAGGGGAGGCGTCAATCTGATCGACTCGGCGATAAATTATCGGTTGCAGCGCAGCGAACGTTCGGTGGGCGCTGCGCTCGCCGCGCTTTTTTCCCGTGATTTCGCGCGAGAAGAGTTGATCCTATGCACGAAGGCCGGCTTCTTGACACCCGATGGCGACATGCCAGCAGACGCTAATGATTACTTTTATCGCGAATTTATTTCGAGGGGCATTTTTGCCGTCGAAGATATCGCAGCAGGGTGTCACTGCATGACACCCCGCTATCTGGAGAGTCAATTGGAGCGCAGCCAGCGCAATATGGGCGTCTCTTGCATCGACATTTTCTATTTGCACAATCCGGAAACGCAGCTCGGCGAGGTTCCTCGCGATGAATTCAATAGGCGCATACTGGCTGCATTTCAGACTTTTGAAGCCGCGGCTGCCGCGGGGAAAATTCGTGCGTATGGCATCGCGACATGGAACGCTTTTCGGAATGACCCTCGCTCACAGGATTATCTGTCCTTGGAGCAGATGGCAGGGATTGCGCGGCAAGCGGGAGGCAACGACCACCATTTCCGCTTTGTGCAGTTACCATTCAACTTAGCGATGCCGGAAGCGTTGATGCGGCCCAATCAGAATGTCGGTGGCAAAACGCTTTCGATGGTGCAAGCCGCGCGCGAGCTGGGTGTCGCGCTGATTGCAAGTGCCTCACTGCTGCAGACCCATCTTGCAGGCAAAGTTTCTGAGGTCATTCACGCAACGCTGGGGCTGCGCAACGATCTGGATTGCGCGTTGCAATTCGTGCGTTCCGCACCAGGAATTACAGCCGGGCTCGTGGGGATGAAACGACTGGATCACGTTCGCGCGAATTTGAAGATAGCTGGCATTCCGCCAGTGCCGCAGGAGCAGTTTCGGAGAATGTTCGCTGCGGCGCGCTAACTCCAATTTCACCGTCGCGAATCGAAGGAATCCCGGCCCTTAAGCCATTTCTCCAGTTCCGCGCCCATCTGAGGTAACCTGCCCGCGAAAAAATGGTCCGGTGCGTCAATGAAAACGAGATTCTTTGGTTCGGTCAGCGTGGCAAATAGCGCCTCAGTGCGCTCGCGTGACCCGAATTGATCGTGAGCGCTTTGCAAGAAGAGTTTCGGCTTGGCGCATTGTGCCAGATATGACAGATCCGAGTCATTCACAGGAATTCCAGCGCCGACGAGCTCCGTGACGCGAGGATCCTCACAACCGACGCGCAACCCAACGTACGAACCAAAGCTAAAACCGGCCAGAAGGATTGGTTTTTCCGGGAATTCGTTCGCAAGATAATCCAGAGCCGCGCGAACGTCCCCAGTTTCGCCGTGGCCTTTATCGTGAGCGCCTTCGCTCAGTCCTGCGCCTCGAAAATTGAAGCGCAGGACGGGAACGTTGAGTGCGTGAAGGGATTTCGCAATCTGGAAGACGACCTTATTGTGCATCGTGCCGCCAAAAAGAGGATGCGGATGGCAGACGACAGCAACGCGGCGCGGATCGGCGATGGCGGCCGTCCAGAGCATTGCTTCGATGCGTCCGGCCGGGCCTCTCAAAAAGAAAGTTCTGTGAAACGATTCCGCCATGCGAATTGGCCAGTGTAACGGATTGGCGAATTTTCGCCAAATCGCGGATAGTACTGCCACTTGGAATTCCCATGCGAATGCGAGGGAAAATAATTGCGCGTACATGCCCATGGTGCTAGGGTAAGGACAATTCGGGACAACTTTTCGGGGGAGAAATCATGGCTTCTGAGTCAACGGACCGCCGAACCGCCCGTCGCTTCACGATGTCGCTTCCCCTGCAGGTTCGATTTGCCAATAACAGCGACACCGAGGAAAAGACGGCCCATACACGCGACGTCAGTTTCCGCGGTGTTTATTTCCTGATGGATACGCCTGTGGAGCAAGGCACGAGCGTGGAACTGGTCTTGACACTTCCTCAACAAATTACTCTCGCAGGCGATGTGCGGATTCGCTGTTTTGGCAATATCGTTCGCGTTGAAGAACGCGAAGATGGACGCGGAGTCGCGGCGCAAATTGACCGCTACGAATTCCTCCCTGCCGCTGCTTGATTGCCCTCCGTCAGGTTAGAATATTCCTGCCAAAGGAGGGGATATGTATCATTACAACGCGGAGACGGCGCTCGAAGAGTTGCGTGACGACGCAATTCTGCCTCACCCGGTTCACCTGCGCGATATGATCCTGCGCACGAGACTGGATGCTTCCAAGGCGCTGGAGCTCAATCGAGATTTTCAAGAGTACCTGACGCAATTCGGCGAAATGCAGACGCTTGCGAAGGGGATTCTGGAACAGCTTGCTGCCGGCGTGCGCAAAGCATCCTGAACTTGGGCACAAGATTCAAATTAGAATAGCCAATCTGTGCTTGCTTGCGAACGGCGTGACGTTCGGCGGACGCGAACAGCTTTCGAGAAGCGGACAGTTTGAGCGAAAGAATTCGAAAATGGGTCGGCAAACAATTTTAATCGACGCGGACGACACGCTCTGGGAGAACAACATCTTCTTCGAGCAAACGATCGGCCGTTTTCTTTCTGGCCTGGCTCATTTGGGTTTTAGCGCCGAATATTGCCGGCGCATTCTCAACGAGACCGAGCGCCGCAATATTTTGCAGCATGGGTATGGCGTGAAGAGTTTTCGCCGTTCACTGGAAGACACGTATTTCAAACTCGCCGGCGGCATGGCGCGCAGGGAATTCGTCCAGGAAATCGAAAAAATGGCCGCCGAGCTTGAACGCACGCCCCCGCAAATCCTCGATGGTGTTCCGGAGACGCTTGCTTATCTGAGTGGGCGTCATCGCCTTATTCTTTTGACGAAGGGCGAAGCGGCGGAGCAAGCGGCAAAAGTCGAACGCTCGGGGCTAGCACGGTACTTTGATGCTGTTGAAATCGTCTCGGAAAAGGATCATGCGACGTATGAGCAAGTGGTGCATCAATTCAAGATCGTGAAATCGAATGGCTGGATGGTGGGCAATAGCCCGCGCAGCGATATCAATCCCGCGCTGCGCGCAGGGCTGAACGCCGTTTTCATTCCGCACCATGCCACCTGGGTGCTTGAGCATTCGGAATTAGAGAGCGGGGCTGGCAAACTGATTCTGGTCGCGAGTTTCCGAGAATTGCGAGGACATTTTTAGAAGCATTGAGCGCGGCGACGCTTCGGGAGACCAATTGGACTATCGCTCGGAATTTGCTGAGTTTGATGGAGTGACGTACCTGAACTGCGCGGGACAAGGGCCTTTGCCTCTCGTTTCCGCGCGCGCGGCACAGCTTTCGCTGGAATGGAAGAAGCTGCCACACCGCATACCGGATGGTGCGTATTTCGATTTGCCGGATCGCGTGCGGAATTTGCTGGCAAAACTGCTCGGCGGCGAACCGGAAGAGTTCGCAATTACGACAGGGGCCAGCAACGGCATGGCGGCAGTCGCGGCAAACTTCGACTGGAAGCCAGATGATGAAGTGCTGATCGGACAGGGTGAGTTCCCGGCGCATTTTTCGACTTTTATGCCGCTTGAGCACGCCAGACGCGCTCGCGTCCGAGTGATTGCTCCGCGCGAGCGTTTTCTCGGCGCCGCGGACTATATCGAACAGTTCACCCCGCGAACGCGCATGGTGTCCGTAAGCCTGGTGCGCTTTGACAATGGTTCGCGAATTGATGTCGCGCCGCTCGCCGAAGCTTGCCGGAAAGCGGGAGTGGCACTGCTGCTTGACTTGAGCCAATGTGCTTGCGCGATTCCGTTGAATTTACCCGAGTTGGGCGCGGATTTTGCAGTCAGCTCTGGCTACAAGTGGCTGCTCAGCCCCTATGGAACCGGTTTTTTTTGGGCGCGCCGTGAAGCGATGAAAAAACTCCAGCCGGCGCCCTTTTACTGGATGGCCATTGAGGGCGCGCGGAATTTCCATTCGCTTCCGCTCGACAATGTGAAGCCGACAGAAGGAGTGCGACGATGGGATGCGCCAGAGACAGCAAGTTTCACGAACCTGTCTGCGATGCAGGCATCGCTTGAACTCATCGAGAGAATCGGAGCGCAGAAGATCGCGGAACACAACCAGCGCCTGGTGGCACAACTTATCGAGCGCCTGCCGCGCGACACATGCGTTCTGACGAGTCCGAATGCCGAGGAGAGGCGTGGGTCTTACGTTTGTTTGGCTGCGCGGCGGCTGGAACGAACGCGAGATCTCTTCGCAAAATTGCAGGCGGCGCATGTAGTCGTCAGCTTGCGTGAAAATGCGCTGCGCGTTTCACCTCACATTTACAACACCGAACAAGACGTTGCTAGGCTGATTAATATTCTCTCTACGTAAAGATTAGAGAGACGCGGTGGTCGTCAGCACTTACTAGACTGGGGAGAGTTTCGCAATGACGAGGAAGATTCTTCTCGGGATCGTGAAATTTGTGATGGTCGTTGCAATCCTTGCATTCCTTCTTACACCGCGACTCCTCTCACTGCTAGGATTTTCGCTTTGGATCATTTCAGAAGCAGTTGCGTATTCTTGCTTGCGGATATTGACGTATTCGGACGAAAAGGAGATTCGTTTTGGCCAAAAAGATCAGGCCCATATTTTTAGCTTGACTGGAATTCATCCAACCGTCATGTGGTAGAAACTCAAAGCAGAATCACCCTGTTCAACGAGGCGCGAGCGTTCTAATTTTTCTAGCTTTTCTGGCAGCTCCATCTTGCGCGCATGCTCGGCGATAAGAAGTCCGCCGGGCGCGAGGAGATGTGACTCGGAGATGAACTCCAGCACGTGAAGATAATCCGCAGGCTGCGCATAGGGCGGGTCAAGGAATATGAGGTCTGCGAGAATCCTCTGAGCTGCCAGTTGCTTTAGCCCTCGAATGACTTCGAAAGGAAGCACCGCAACCCCTCCGACGATTCGCAGCGATTTCAGATTTTCGCGAATCAATTCCGCTGCACTTGTATTTTTTTCGATGAAAATCACCTGCTCGGCGCCACGACTGATGGCTTCGATACCTACAGCTCCAGTCCCAGCGAAGACATCGACGAAGAGCGAGCCTTCCACGGTTGGCCCCAGGATGTTAAATAGCGTTTCGCGCAAGCGATCGCTCGTGGGCCGCAGCGCTATCCCGCGCGGTGGGTGCAATCTGCGGCTTTTGAATTTGCCGGCAATGACGCGCATTTCTTATCCCACCGATGCCAGCAGAAACCGTTTTTCCCACGAGGGGCCGAGATACTGTTTGAGCCGTTCCAGTTCCGCGGAGCGCGAAGAAGACTCGACCAGAGCGAAAGCCTCGCCACGCGCCAAGTCGAGCAGCTTATGGTCGCGCAGAGGATGAGCGACATGAAAGCCGATGTCGCCATGTTGGCGAGTACCAAAAAACTGCCCGGGACCGCGCAGCTTCAAATCCTGTTCAGCAATCTGGAAGCCGTCGTTCGTGGTAACCATCGTTTCCAGCCGCTGCCGCGCATCATCGACGGCGTTCTTCGGCGCGACAAGAATGCAATAAGATTTCGCTGCGCCGCGTCCGATGCGCCCACGAAGCTGATGCAGTTGTGCGAGGCCAAAGCGATCGGCATGCTCGATCACCATCACTGTAGCGTTGCGCACGTCCACGCCGACCTCCACGACCGTCGTTGCAACGAGAATTTGCAGCTCTCCACGGCGAAACCTGTGCATGACATCATCCTTTTCGTCACTCCGGAGCCGGCCATGAAGCAAGCCGACCTTCCACTTTGAAAATACACCTCGTGAAAGCCGTTCATATTCTGCTGTCGCCGCTTTCAGTTCCTGCTGCGATTCTTCGACAACGGGGTAGATGATGTATGCTTGGCGCCCCGCAGCCACCTCCCGTCCCACGAATTCCCAGACGCCCGCGAGCTGCTCCTGCGGACTCCATCTTGTCGCGATGGGTGTGCGTCCGGGCGGCATTTCATCAATAATCGATAAATCGAGATCTCCGTAGATTGTTAGTGCCAGAGTCCGCGGGATGGGCGTAGCGGTCATTACGAGTGTATGCGGTGCTGCACCCTTATCCGCGAGCCGTTTGCGTTGTAGCACACCAAAGCGATGCTGCTCATCAATGATAGCCAGGCCCAGTTTTGCAAACTGCACAGCGTTTTCAATCAACGCATGCGTACCGACAATAAATTGCGCTTTTCCGGATGTGATGCGTTTCAGCGCTTCAGATTTCTTGCTCGGCTTCATTCCGCTAACAAGCAGCTCAACAGAATAACCTGCTGGTGCGAAGGCGCGGCGTGCAGACAAGAAGTGCTGAACGGCCAAAATTTCTGTCGGTGCCATCAATGCTACTTGATATCCGTTTTCGATCACGATTGTGGCCGCTTCGAGTGCGACGATGGTTTTTCCGCTCCCAACATCTCCTTCGAGGAGCCGGTTCATTGGTCTGGGTTTTTCGAGGTCCGCTGCAATCTCCGAAAGCACGCGCTTCTGCGCACTGGTCGGTTTGAATGGCAATATGCGCTTCAGGGCTTCGCGGACTTGTTCTTCGCGAACGAGCATCGGAAAGCCGGGCTGTCGCTGCTCTCGCTGGCGGCGAATCGCTAATCCAAGTTGATACAGGAAAAACTCTTCGAAGATCATTCGCGCTTGGGCCGGGCTGCGGAATTCATTCAGCGCATTGATGTCCGAATCGTGCGGTGGGAAATGAATTGAGGGAAGAGCTTCGCGGCGGGAAGGGAAGCCGTAGCGGCGCAGCATTTCAGGAGGGAGAGGATCGGGGATCTCATCGGGAAAATCCTGCAGGATGCGATAGATGATGCGGCGCAGCATGCGCGAAGTGATAGGGCCGATGGCTTCGTATATGGGCACAATGCGCCCCACTTCCGTTGAATCTGCGGGACCATCCCCAACGTGGAGGAGCTCGAACTCGGGATTAATCATTTCCATCCGCATGGGCCGGTTGGGATCAACGGTGACTTTGCCATGAAGTACAAGGGTTTGGCCTGGCTTTAGCCTTCCTTCGAGATATGTCCCGTGGAAAAAACGCGCGGTCAGACTGCTGCTCGCATCTTTCACGCGCAGATAAAACATCGCATTGCGGCGGCGCGCGAAGCGAACCAAACTTCCGCTGTCGACTTCTGCCTTGACTGTTGCGATTTGTCCCGGGATGAGCTCGACGATGGGCGTGAAACGAATGCGGTCTTCATAGCGAAACGGCAAATAGGAAAGCAGGTCGCCAACTGTGGTGATACCGCGCTCGGCGAGTATTGCAGTTCGCTGCGGCCCCAAACCCTTCAGATTTGTGACCGCCGTTTTGAGGTCAAAGGTCATTCGTGCGCCGAGGGCAAATTTAGTGCGTTCCTGGATTCTCACATCGCCAGAGTGTATCGGCCTTCTGTATCGCATAATATTTTACTAGGAGCTTCGCCCGTCCTATATTCATTAATTGCAAAGCATATTGCAGGATGATTGCGAACAAAGAAAATGGCGCGATTCCTGGGAACCGAACTGCGGCGATGGCTTGAATACTTGGCGGCGATTGTTATCGGCAACGCTATTTATTTTCTTTCGCTTTTCGCTTATCTCCCTATGGACCTGCGCCATCAGACCTACAAAATTGACTTGGGCACCGGTCTGGATTTCATCATTTGTGTGGTCGTTTACGGCCTGATCCGTTTAGGAGAGCGTATTTCGCGCTAGCGTCGCAGGCCACATTTGTGCTCACCTAAAGCGATAACCGCCGTCCAATTGGGTGTAGGGACGACAAAGTGGCCAAGTCAGCTGACTCGCCAAGAAACGAGTATGACGGCCGGGCCCTACGACAGGCAAGTCGCCCTCGGCTATGGCTATGAATTCGACGGGGATGGTTGTGGCGCTCGAAGGAGCGGCAAGACAGCGAGCGGTGCAAAAAACGGACGAACAGGTCCTGGTCCGTCAGGCTCAAGCCGGCAACCGGCCGGCTTTTGAGGAACTCGTCCGCCGGTACGATCGCGAGGTTCTTCGCCTGGCTTACAGTTTGGTTCGCGGCAACGAAGACGCACGCGACATTTACCAGGAAGTGTTTCTTCGCGCTTACCGGAATCTCAGTCGGTTCCGGTTCGAGTGCAGCTTTTACACTTGGATTTACCGGATTGCGACGAATGTGTGCCTCGACCATTTGCGGCGCAAGACCACGCGGCGGGAAGAGCAAGCGCCCGAAGCCGCAGAGAGCGACGGCACAGCGCCGGATTTCTTCGAGCAGCAAATGGAGCATCGGGCGGCGGCCAATCCGGAGCGCCATCTGCTGGGGCAGGAGCTCGGCCAACATATTGCGGCGGCGCTCAAGGAATTATCGCCGCGCGAGCGCATGGTTTTTGAATTGAAGCATTACGAGGGACTTCGGCTGCGTGTGATTGGCAACATGCTTGGCACGACCGAAGAGACGGTAAAGAATTCGCTGTTCAGGGCGACGCGCAAATTGCGCGCCAGCCTGGGCGGCATGAGATAAGCAAGGAGCGTATTTTATGCAGCAAGACTCTCTTCCAACCTCCGGCGCGCAAGCATGCCCGGAATTTGAAACGCAACTGATACTTTACGCCATTGACGAACTCGAAGGGGCGGAGCGAAATTCCTTTGAGGAGCATCTCGATCACTGCCATCCGTGCATGATGGCGCTGGAAGCGGAGCGGCGTATGCTGGCCGCTTTGACCCCGCACCAACGCCCGGAACCATCGGCTGCATTATTGGCGAGCTGCCGCAATCGTCTCGAAGACACTCTCGACGAAATGGATCATCGCAGCATTTTTGCTCGCTGGGCCGAGGCGATTTTTCCTGCGCACTGGCTGGCGCTGCATCCTGCCGCCAGCGCTGCAGCTCTGATTTTAATTGGATTTTCCGTTGGCATGTATGCGCCGCGCCATTTTCAGGGAGTATCGCCAGCCTCCGGTACGCCACGGGTTGCGACACTGAACTCAATGGGACTGGACAGTCAGGAGCTGCAGAATTCCAACGTTTCCGGCATCAGCTGGGTTCCTGCCGAAGGCAATCTGCCGCCGCGAATCGAGGTACAGATCACGACGCAGAAGCCAATGGTTGTGCAGGGCACAGTGGATGACAAAGAAGTGAAGCAAGTGTTGTTGTATGTTCTGCGCAACGGCCGCCGCTTTGGCCCAGATGTGCGCATCAATGCTGTGGACTTGCTGAAGGCGCGCGCCAGCGATGCCGAAGTCGAGCAGGCGCTTTGCCAGGTCGAGCGCGTTGACAACAATCCAGCCGTACGGCTAAAGGCTCTCGAGGCGCTGACTGATGCGCCGCCGAATCCGGCCTCGATTCAAACCATGCTCGATGCAGTGGTAAAGGATGCGAATATCGGCGTACGCGTTGAAGCCGTCAATTCTTTGCGGACATTGTCTGAGCGTGGCGCGCTGAAGTCGGACCCAGAGGCAATCAAGGTTCTGCGCGACCTTTCGCAAGGCGATTCAAATGTTTATATACGCTTGCAGAGCGCCGCGGCCATACAGCAAGCGACTCCGGGGCAAAACTAAATGAGATCGCGTCAGCACAGAGAATACTTATTCTTTGCAGTCGCGGTGGTTGCTTCAGCGCTGCTGTGTGCGCCTCCTGCGCAGGCGAATGACTCAGGACGTCTCACGGCGGATAAGACGGGTCAATTTTCTACAAGCCTGGGAATGCGCTTGCATCTGATGACCGATGAAGGTGATGTGCATATCACCACGCAAGATTCGCCCAACGTCAACTATCGCATTCACTTGGAGACGGATTCGAGTGACCTGGACGCACAAAGAATTCTCGATGCATTCGCCGTAGCTGCACGCAATACGCCTGACGGCGTGCTTCTGATTGGCCGCTCGCCGCATCTTCACTGGGGGCAACACCTCTGGGTAACCTTCGAAGTTGCCGTTCCCCGAAAGTACGATCTAGATATTTCCACGAATGGCGGCGGTATTCGCATTGGCGATATTGAAGGACAGGTTCTTGCGGCAACGGATGGCGGCGACATTTCCACTGGGCAGATCGGTCCAGCGCGGCTCATCACCGACGGCGGCAGCATCATCGTTAAGAGTGCATCAGGAAACTTGACCGCCCAGACTGGTGGCGGCGACGTCAGTGTGGGATCCGTGAACGGCACTGCCATCTTGCGCACGGGCGGCGGGCACATTCGTGTCGCGTCGATCACCGGCGCGGGAAGACTCGATACCGGCGGCGGAAATATTTATCTCGAGCATGCTGGCTCGGGATTGATTGTAAGCACTGGGGGTGGGGACATCGAGGTTGGCGATGCTTCAGGCGTGATCCACGCGCGGACCGGCGGAGGAGGAATTCGCGTTGTGCACGCGTCGGGGCCGACGGAGCTTGAGACAGGCGCGGGGAATGTTTCGCTGATGCAAATTGAGAGCGCGGTGCGCGCCTCGACAGGTTCTGGTGGCATTACGGCCTGGTTTGGCCCCGATGCAAAGTTGAGCACCCTGTGCAGTCTTGAGGCTGGCGAAGGCGACATCGTCGTCTATCTTCCGAAGGAACTGCCCATCACGATCGACGCTTTGGTTGAGCTCGGTGGCGATCATCGCGTGATTGTCGATCCCGCGTTTCCTTTGCATATGACTTACGGAGAGCCCGATGAAGGCAGCCAGGTGGTGCGCGCGGAAGGGCCATTGAACGGGGGAGGGCCCAGGCTCGTGCTGCGCACGGTATCTGGCAATATTCGACTGATTCTGAATGATGAACAGCGCGAGAAGCAACAGATAGACCTCTTAAATCAGCAAATGGAAAAACTACGCAAACAGCTGGAAATGAATTTGAGTGACCTGAAAAAAGCATTGCCACCGGATCAGCCATGACACGCGAAAGGAAAGGAGAAAGGGGATGAGGAGGTCAGTTGCCTGTAGAGTACTCGCAGACAGTTATTTTCTCTCCGTATTCTTGCTATTTTTCGCTTTCGCCGCTCTGCCAACCTTCGCCTCAACAGAGATTTTTGACCAAACCTATCCCTTGCCCGCTGGCGGAGTGTTCGCGCTGTCGAATACGAACGGTACCGTGCAAGTCGATGGCTGGGACCGCAATCAAGTGGAAGTTCGCGCGATCAAGACCGCGTTACATGATCCGCAGGATTTGCAGCGCGTGCAAATCGATGTAGAAACGGATGGCGACAGCGTAACTGTAGGTACTCGATATCCGCGAGGAAGCGGAGTCGAAGTGACGGTGGAGTATCACATTCGCGTTCCCTACAGAATCCAATTGGCCGCACTCGAAACTGTAAATGGCGATGTGAATGTACGGGGTGTTTCGGGAGCGGGAGTGCTGAATTCGATCAACGGCAGCGTGGAAGTGGTCGATAGCGACGGCCGGTTCAGTGCACGCACGACGAACGGAGATGTGCGGCTGCAATTGAGATCCCTTCCGCAAGGCGATCCGATGGAGCTCTCAACGGTCAACGGCTCGATCGTGCTTTCCGTTCCGATCGATGCCGCGGCAGAAATCGCCGTGGTCAACCGCAATGGTGATTTTCGGTCCGACTTTCCGCTGCGTACTCTCGGGGCATACAGTTCAACAGTGTTTCGAGGTCAGTTGGGGACTGGCGGCGGCGAAATTTCGATGCGCACAGTAAATGGTGGAATTCGGCTTGTGCAAGGAAGGCCCATCGTCTAACACGGTCTGAAAATCTTCTGCGACGGAGAACAATTATGCGCGTTTCAACGTACCTAGGATATATGGCTCTCGGGATATTTGCGGTTGGTCTGGCAGCTGCAAGGGCCCGTTCACAGTCTCGTCCAACGACCCCAGCGGCACAAACGTCTTCGAATAGCGAATCCATCCCGAGTTGTCCGAGCGTTGCTATCGGCACGGAACGATTGCAGCGCGATCTGCAAGACCTCCAGGGAAAACTCAAGATTAAGAGCAAAGACCTCGAAGATATGGTGCAGCATCTTCAGTCGGAGGTGGCGGCAAAAATGGCGGAGAATGGGATGAATCGCGAGGAATTGGAGGCTCTTACCGCCAGACTCGAAGCAAATGAGTCTGGAATCGCGCAACAGGCGCGAACCTCCGCGGAGCAAGCGCAACAACTTTTCGCACTGAATTCCGCTGAAGATACAGGCTGGCTCGGCATCGAAATCGGCGAGGTGTCTGCGGACCAGGCAAAGGAATTCAAACTGCCCGAAGCCACTGGGGTTCTGGTGTCCCAGGTTCTGCCCAACGGTCCCGCGGCAAAAGCTGGTCTGCAGCCGAATGACGTGATTTTGCAGTACGAAGGGACGAAAGTGGAAGGCACGGTCCAGTTTCGGCGCCTAGTGCGCGAAACGCCTCCCGGGCGCGCGGTGGGCGTCACCGTAATGCGTGATGGGCGTGAGGCAAAGTTATCGATTCAAGTGGGAAATCTATCCGATAACGCCGAGACGCGATTGCGTGAGGTTCTTCCACCACGCATGCTCAATTTTCATTTTGAAATGCCTGAAATGTTCCCGGGTATGACTCCTGTCCTCGGCATCGAGGCGGAAGACGTCAACGGGCAGCTTGGCAACTACTTTCGCGTTCCCGGTGATTCCGGGGTGTTAATTCGCTCTGTTACTCCCGGGACTCCAGCAGCCAAAGCAGGTTTGGAAGCCGGAGATGTGATCACGCATGTCGATGACGCACCCGTAAAAACTGTCAGTGATCTCCGCGACCAGCTTCGCAAGAAGCGCGATCAAAAAAATGTATCGCTGAAGATCGTTCGGCAAGGCGCAGAGAAATCAGTGACCGTATCGATCGAACCGCCTACTGTGCGGCCTGCTGCGACTCGCAGTGCTGCGCTTTAGACGCGCTTTTTTCAATTTCTGTGGTTGGACAAAAGGCTCCGTTTTGTGCGGATTTTTTCGGGCAGAACCCTTTCTACTCTCGATCAATCTCCGCATCAGAGCTCGGCACAGTGATCCGATACAGGCGGTCTTTGTCCAGATAAAGAGTCAGATCCAAGTCCGTCGTGTGCACGCGCAGGCGCTGCATGCTTTTTCCGTCCACATCTTCGGGATCTTCGGCTTGCACAACGATTGTACCCGGGGTCATTTCCTGCGGAATAAGTACAGGGAAGGTTTGTTGCCCCTTCTTATTCCAATCGTAGATTCGCGCTAAGATTGCGTATTGGTGATACATATTATCGTCGAGAATGATCACAATCGGAGTCTTAAAGAGAAACTGCTGTGTGAACGGCTTTCCTCCATTCACCACGAGCTGAATCGACGCTGTACCATTTGAAAAATCAATTGAGGAAGTTGCCTTCCTGTCTCCCGTCGTGGTTGTCCACTCGTAATGAATGGGCGAGCCGTCGGGGGTCAACCGAAGCAGGGAGGTGATGTGCGTCGAGGGCCCTTTCGCGGATTTCACTTCGGCCTCGCCGCGGGCCACCCACTCTCCCCCATCGGAAGAGATTTCATATTGCTCTGAACCAACTTGCTTTCCATCCACCATGTCGCGAAATTTTCCCTTTTCGGCACGAAACACTCCGCCGTCGGCAATTAGAGCAAAGTGTTTTTTCACGCCTTCCGCGGCAGGAACCCGCGCCGCGTTGGTGCAAAGTAAGAATCCCGCGGCCAGCAGGCCGCAAACTCGCCGAACAACCCTGGGCGTGCAAATCATGCAGGAACCCCTTCCAGAATGCCGAGTGCGATAATATTCTGCACCACGCGCAAGGGTTCCACGGCACTTTCTACGGAGTACTCCGCCTTTTGGTAAAACTGCAATCGCTGGGTGTAGAGCTCTCGAAAACTGGCTTCGTCGCGAAAAAGAGGCCGGTCGGTAATGTGCGAGCAGCGCCGCAGAAGCTCTTCCACGGGACAATTCAGCCACACTGTCGCGCAACCGGACTGGTGCAGCACTTCGAGATTTTGTGGCTGCACCAGCGTTCCTCCCCCGAGCGAAACAATGGTTGGCCGGCCACTTTCTTTTGCCTCTCCCAGGATGCGCGTTAGTTCTTCGTGCTCAATTTCACGAAAGGTCGGCTCGCCAAGGTTCGTAAAAATGGCGGGAATGGAAAGGTTGGTTCGCTCGACGATACGCTTATCAAGGTCGATGTGGAGCCAGCCGATCTGACGTGCAAGCAGCCGCGCTACAGTGGACTTCCCGCAGCCCATAAAACCAGTCAGGGCAATCAAGCGGCGATTGGGCCGAGTTCCTGTCGAGTGTGCGTTACTTGGTGAGAACTGATTGGTGGAATTGGATGCGTCACTCACGCTTTTGAATATTAATTGTACCATCGAACGACGACAGTTCCAGCTTGGCGCGGCCTTGATTGATACTGCCAAACAGGCTGCGCGAGTAGCGCGGGACGCGTTGATGGGGATGAGAAGGAGGGTTCAGCTTTGCCTCGTTGTTTACGGTACCGTGCAAGGATGTCGCGCTGACGTCAAAAGAATCCCCAGGCGAGAAGCGCACATTGATTTTGCCGCTGTAGTTCTTCAGCCGATAGCTGCCGTTAGGCAGGAAATCACCATCGAGAAGGATATCGCCTGTCGAAGTCTGGGCAAAAATGCTGGAACTGTGATCGTCAATGAGCTTCAAATCTCCACTGATCGAGCGTACCTCGAGACGTCCAGTGCAGCGCATGCACTCAAACATGCCCCCAACGGTTTGAACTACAAAGTAGCCGCCGATGTCTTCCGCATTGATCCCCGCCGCGACGGTCTCCACGTTCATATCGCCGAGGACCTTGGAGACTTCTACGGTTCCTGAATCATTGTGAATCTGAAGTTCGGAATCTTCGGGAACGGTAATGACATAGTTCGCTTGAAGTTCATCCGGGCCGATATCCTCGGCAAGCTGGTGAGTCATGATGTCGATGCGATTTCCAAATTGTTCCGCGTCCACTTCCACCTTGTCACTGTTATGATCGGCCGCCACTACGACTTCCGCTTTGTCCCACGATGAAATGGTCACATGGCCACTGGGATTATGCAGAGTGATTAGCGGGTGAACCTGGACGCTAAATTGTTTGTCCATGTGGTGTGCGTAGGCTGGAGATATGGCTCCGACCAGAAGAAACGCCGCGCAAGTGCTCGCCGCGCGCCACGTCGACGTGAAGTGCGCCTTTGCCATCCAGGAAGTTTCCATTACCGTCCCTCGCTCTCCGCCATCGTGGCCAACAGATCCGCTTTTTGCTGATAGGCAGTGTACAAATAATCGCGAGTCATTTCGTTTTGCGGATCCTCACGAACGCTCTTTTCACACATTGAAATCATCTTGTCAACAATTGCTAGGTTTCGATTCAACACAGTTGTCACGTCATCGGCTCTCGCAGGATTCGAAGTCGTTATCCCGACACTCGGTTGCTCCGAAAGCTCTGTCGCCAAAGGAGCCATTGCTGTCTGAGTGCGATTCAGCCATGCCTCATGGTTTCCAGCAGATCGATTCGTATTGGCTGGGATTCCCAAGAACATAGCGCCAGCAATAATCACCGCCAAATACGCACTCGCGAAGACTGGCCGCAGCACCCCAAACGAACCTAATCCCTCCCACCAATGTGCCTGGCGCTCACGAATTAGGCCTTCTTTTTCCAATTGGAACTTGATGGATCGCCAGAGGTGTGCGGGGGGCTCTTCATCAAGAGCCAGATCCGCGCTGGCATTACGGATCAATTCGAGATCTGCAACCAGGCTGCGGCATCGGCCGCAGGCAGATACATGTGCCACCGCCGCTGGGTGGCGGTTCCCTTCGATCCAATCTTCCGTCAATCCCCAAAACTCTTCACAATTCATAGATGCCATGACATTCAATCCTCGCCCGCCGCATCACGCTTGAAAGCCTGACGCTCTTCCCGGGCCTTATTTCTTTCCGCTTCATGGAGAAGATCTCGGAGACGCATCCGGGCCTTGTGCAATTGAGATTTCGAGTTCCCAATCGAGCAGCCCATGATCTCTGCAATTTCATTGTGCTCATAACCCTGTACATCATGCAGCACAAATACTGCTTTGTAACCCGCCGGCAACTGATCCACCGCGCGTTTCAGATTCACCCGGTCGATCGATCCACTCAGCCCCAGATCCGGTGCGCCAAAATCCCTTCGCGGTCCCCCGCCTTCCTCATCCGGCTGAGTGACTTCTTCGAGCGAAGTTTCGGAGCCGGTTTTCTTCCTCAACCGCATCAATACAACATTAACGGCGAGCCGGTGAAGCCACGTGGAAAACGCCGACTCTCCTCGAAACGTGCTGATTTTGCGGAACAGTTGCAGAAACGCTTCTTGTGTTAAATCCTCGGCCTCTGCCGTGTTTCCGACCATCCGCAAGCATAAAGAGTAAACCCGGCGATTGTGGAGCTGGTAGATCCGCTCGAATGCTGCCGCGTCACCCTGTTGTGCCAGCCGGATCGCATCCGCTTCTGGCAATTCGCCGTTTTCGATTCGCCTCGTTCGGGCCACGATTCCCGTCGCGGCGCACCTGATGTTCCGATGCACCGCCCACTCCAGAAGTTGTCCTTAAGTATTCCAGGGAAGCATCGGTTGGCAATGCTTGCGCCTGAGCCTTTGCGGCAGCCCACCCCCTGACTGGGGAAGGCCTACTCGCCAATCCATTGTCTTAGGAATTTGGCCGCGCGTCTAGATTGAAACACGCGCTGGCAGACGCGAGGGGGGCCGCATTCGCCCTTCCACCGCGCAAACATCCATTTCGTTTTGAAAGGACTCGAGGCGTGACTCCGGAAGGGCTCGAAGGAAAGATTTCAGAACCACGATCATCTCTCGCAGGCAAGTATTCAAGTCGTAGTGCAACTTATCTAGAGCTGCCCATGATTGTCCCGGTTGCTCTTCCACACCGGAGGCCAGCCCTTCGGCGATTTCAGCGAACTGATCGGCCGAGACACTCAGGGTCAACTCCAGCGCCCGGAGTTTGTGCAAATACCGTGATCGGCTCGCAAAGAGCACACGGTGAAGCATTTGATTCCATACGGCATTTTGCTTGGCGATTTCCCCGGCATAAAACTCCGGATCCAGCGGCGCGACCGGCGGAACTTCCGCCAATCGCCTTCCGTGGCTCGCGAGCGTTCTACATGCACTCACCAGCGGCCTGGCCAGCTTGTCGACCACTGCACCGGCAATTTCAACTTCAGCTCGAGCACATCCGAGTGCGCCTCGGGAACGATGCTCCAGGGCTTCGTTCAGGGCAATCGAGAGCATCGCATAGTCGGCCTCCCAATTACGCACGATCCTGGAAAATGCGCCGGACTTCTCTTTTGGGAGCCGGGCAATCCAGTCCTCCTGGACACTACGGTAGGCCTGCGATGTTTGCCTTTTTGCCCGAAGATGCATGACCCCGCACCTGTCCGCATTATATTATTACCCAAGGAAATGCGGCCCTTTCTTGACGCTGAGAGAATGCCACCGCTATACTGCCCATGGACCTCCGAAAGGATTTTGCTTGGAATCCGAACCATTGCAATTTGAGCCACGCGACCAGCTTCTTCAACGGCGCAAAAAGCTCCAAGAAATCATTGCCCTCGGCCTCGATCCTTATCCACACAAGTTCCAATGGGAGCAGACGCCCGCGGAAGTTATTGAAAAATATAGCCAGCTCACCGCGGATGACCTAAAGGCTTCGAATATTCAAGCAACCATCGCTGGGCGCATCATAACGATTCGCCTGCATGGCAAGGCTGGTTTCGCGCACATCCAAGGGCAGGGCCAGCGGCTGCAGATTTATGTCAAGCTCGACGTTGTTGGCGAGAAAACTTACCAACTCTTTCAACTTCTTGATATGGGCGACGTTATTGGAGTTTCAGGACATCTTTTTCGTACGAAAACAAACGAGCTGACTCTTTGGGTTGAGCAGTTAACTTTGCTCACCAAGTCTCTTTTACCACTTCCTGAGAAGTGGCACGGCCTCGCGGACGTCGAGATGCGCTATCGCCGTCGGTATCTGGACCTGATCGCCAACGAGCGCGCTCGGCATGTATTTTTGCGCCGCGCCCAGATCATCCGCTATATCCGTGATTTCTTCGATGGGCGCGGTTACTTGGAAGTCGAAACGCCAATGATGCATCCGATTCTTGGGGGGGCTACAGCGCGGCCATTCATCACTCACCACAACGCGTTTGATGTCGATTTCTATATGCGTATCGCGCCGGAGCTTTATCTCAAGAGGCTTGTCGTCGGCGGGTTCGATCGCGTTTACGAAATTAATCGCAACTTCCGGAACGAGGGAGTGGATGCGATTCACACACCGGAATTCACAATGCTGGAGTTCTACGAGGCCTATAGCGACTACCGCGACCTCATCAAGCTTACGGGGGAACTCTTTACGGGAGTCGTGAAGTCCATCTGCGGAGATACGAAAGTGAAATATGGCGAACATGAAATCGATTTTGCCCATTTCGAGTCCATGTCCATGCGCCAAGCCATCGGCAAATTCTGGCCCTCCGACGCTGGGCGCGCGCCAGATATGGGAGAACTTACGAGGTCGGACGGCCCGCGTGCCGTTGCTGAACGTTATAACGCTTTTGCGCGCGCGAAAGGGATCGATCTTCTGGAGGGTATTGAGAAGTCATCAGCCGGCGAATTGACTGGCGCACTTTTCGAAGCTGTCGCCGAAGCGCATCTCATTCAGCCCACATTTATCTGCGATTTCCCTACGGAGATTTCTCCGCTCTCGAAATGTAAGAGAGACGATCCCTCGGTCACGGAGCGCTTCGAACTGTTCATTAATGGCATGGAGTTGGCCAATGGCTTCTCCGAGCTGAACGATCCCATCGACCAGGAACGCCGTTTCCGCGCGCAAGTCGAGTCTGGCGGCGCGGAAATGCCAAAAGAAATTGATTGGGATTACATCCGCGCGCTGGCCCATGGCATGCCACCGACGGCTGGGGAAGGGATCGGCATCGATCGCTTGGTCATGCTCTTGACGGACTCCCATTCGATTCGTGAAGTGATTCTCTTTCCGACGCTTCGCCCGCAGAAGGACGCTGAGACGGATGCCGCCGCTGCCGCGGCAACCACGGGCGAGACAAACCCATGAGTTTTGAATGGATGGTCGCGCGGCGCTACCTGCGGTCGCAGTACAAGCCGCCTGTCTTGCGACTCGTGACGTTCCTCTCTGTCGTTGGCGTTGCCGCCGGCGTCGCCACGCTCGTGATTGCGCTTGCGATGAATACCGGATCGCGTCGCGCGATTCGTGATCGTTTGCTAGGCGTAACTGCGCATATCAATATCAAACCGAACGGTACAGACAGCATCCGAGGCTACCGGGAATTGATGGCTCGTCTGGCCTCCACTCCCGGTGTCGCCAAAATCACCCCGGCGGTTTATAACCAGGTTCTTCTTTCGGCAGGCAGCGGAGCGCAAGGTGTGGTGCTCAAAGGCATTGACGTTCCGCTCGAAAAGACCTGGGATTCAGCCCTCGATCACGTGATCTCAGGGAATGATAATTTCACGCCCGATTCCTACGGCATTCCCGGCATCCTGATCGGTCGTATTCTCGCTGACACATTGCGAATCAAGCTGGGTGACTACGTTACCGCGCTCACACCGCAAGGGAGCCTTACTCCCTTTGGATTGCAGCCGAATTCCCGCCGCTTCCGCGTAACGGGAATTTACAGTTCGGGCTTCTACGACTATGACGCCAACTGGGCCTTCATCACGCTCTCGCAAGCTCAGTCGCTGGCCGGAATCGGTGACGTCGTGAACATATTGGAAGTCCGCGTCAATAATCTCGACGACGCTGGAAAAATCGCTGACACTCTCTCGGGCGAAGCCGGTCCCGACTACCACGTAACGACATGGATGGAAGAAAATCAGGCTCTCTTTCGTGCCATGAGCCTCGAGAAACTTGTCACTGCAATATTCATCGGATTGATCACGTTCGTAGCCGGCCTCAATATTCTCGTTGTCCTCGCGATGACAGTTACGGAGAAGGTCCGCGACATTGCGGTCCTCATGACCCTTGGCGCGCGTCGTGTCCAAGTCCGCAACATTTTCGTGCTGCAGGGCTTTCTGGTTGGTGTTGCGGGAACGGCCGCGGGCCTTGCCATTGGATATTCCCTTTCGTGGATTGCGAATCGATGGGAACTTGTGCCCCTCAATCCTGAGATTTACTCGATTCCCTATGTTCCGTTTCACTCGAATGCCTGGGATGCCGTCTGGATCGCTGCCGCCGCATTGATCATCGCCACTGTTGCAACGATTTACCCCGCCGGTGCTGCGGCGCGAACCCTTCCCGTAGAAATTCTGCGTTCAGAATAACAACGAAAATTTAACTCGACACTTATCCCGCGACCTGCTTACGCGCATCTTAATGAGTGCAGGTGGCGTTAGAGTTCCATGACGGAAGTACTCGTCATCGGTGGCGAATTCGGAACCTCATGGACAGCAGAGAAGAAACGCAACATGCTACAATTGGAAGTGTAGCGAATTGGGTCATCATGAGTGGTTCGAGAGGCATAACGGAACTTTTGCACACAAAATGTGCAAGAACTTGGAGCCACGACTGAGAGATAGGAATCGACAGCCGATAAGAGATAGAAACTAAAGCGATAAACGGAGTAGGTTTCGGCCCAGGAATTGAACAGGAGATTGCAGAGCTTGCTGTCATGACGAGCGAAGCGACAAGTACGATGACGAGGCAAGGCGTACTAGAAATCGGGCACGGGGAGCAAAAGGCGCTGCTTCGCGTGGAAGGCTTGCGAAAGGTATTTCGCTCTGGCAGCGGGGAAGTGACGGCCCTCGACGGAGTCAGCCTCTCCATTTCGAGCGGCGAAATGGTCGCCCTCGTCGGCCCGTCCGGTTCGGGCAAAAGCACGCTGCTTCATCTGTTGGCTGCTCTAGACACGCCGACAAACGGTACAGTATACTTCGACGGAAATTTGCTGGAGACGCTTGGGGAGCGTGATCTGGAAAATTTCCGCAGTTCTGCTGTAGGGTTTGTCTGGCAGCGACATCAGCTTTTGACTGATTTCACCGCGGCCGAAAACGTCGCGATGCCGCTCCTGATACGGGGTGTGGCGGGACGGGCTGCACTGCAGACTGCGCAAGAGTGGCTTTCTGAGGTGGGACTGGGCGACCGTGCTGGACATCGCGCCAGCGAACTTTCAGGCGGTGAGCAACAACGCGCGGCGATTGCCAGAGCTCTGATAACTCGCCCGCGGGTGTTGCTTGCGGATGAGCCGACCGGCGATTTGGACGAGGCGAACACGGAGTCGATTTTCGGTCTCCTGCAACGCCTGCATCGGTCTCATCATCTGACTTCAGTTCTTGCGACTCATAATTTATCCCTTGCGGAACGCGCCGACCGCGTGTTGAGCTTGGAGCATGGTTTGTTGAAGCAAGGCGATGGAAATTTCGCGCGTCGCCCTTCGGGGCGCGTCGCGTCGGGGATTTCTTCGGCCTCGGAAGGGCTCGGGTGACCCGTGTTTGAACGCTATACAGAAAAGGCGCGGCGCGTGATTTTCTTTGCACGCTACGAGGCGAGTCAGTACGGCAGTCCCTATATTGAGACGGAGCATCTCCTTCTGGGGCTGCTGCGCGAGGATAAGGCGCTGGCCAATCGCTTTCTGCGCACTCATGGTTCCATCGAGTCCATTCGCAAGGAAATCGAGTCGCGCATCACGGTGCGCGAGCGCATTTCCACTTCTGTTGAAGTTCCCTTAAGCCAGGAATGCCGCCGCATTTTGAATTACGCGGCGGAAGAAGCGGAACGTCTCAATCACAAACATGTCGGTACCGAACATCTTCTTCTGGGCATTCTGCGCGAGGAGAAATCCTTCGGCGCGGAGATTTTGCAAGAACGTGGCTTGCGCCTTTCCGGGGTGCGCGAAGAAATGACGCGCAGTGCGGGGGAAAAAGTGCCTGTTAATCGTCCGAAGGAAACTTCTTTACTCGCGGAATTCAGCCGCGATTTGACGCAGGCGGCCATGGATGGTCAGCTCGATCCGCTGGTTGGGCGTGATCGCGAGCTTGAGCGCGCCATTCAGATTCTTTGCCGCCGGACGAAAAACAATCCTGTTCTGATCGGCGAGCCCGGCGTGGGCAAAACCGCTATCGTAGAAGGCTTGGCCCAGCGCATCGCGGACGGTGACGTTCCGCCATTTCTCGCTGACAAACGCATCCTATCCCTCGATCTCTCCTTGATTGTTGCCGGCACGAAGTATCGCGGCCAGTTTGAAGAACGCCTCAAGACCATCATGAAGGAGCTGATGGAGAATCAGAACGCGATCGTCTTCATTGACGAGCTTCATACACTTGTTGGCGCAGGCTCGGCGGAAGGATCTCTCGATGCCGCCAACATCCTGAAGCCCGCATTGAGCCGCGGGGAAATTCAGTGTATTGGTGCGACGACTCCGGGTGAATACCGCAAGTCCGTCGAGAAGGACCGTTCTCTGGAACGGCGCTTTCAGGCGGTGAAGGTGGGGGCTCCGAACGAAGAAGAGGCCATTCGCGTCCTCCAGGGCGTTCGCGACCGCTACGAAAAATTTCACGCTGTGACTTACACCGACGAAGCAATTCAATATGCCGTATATCTTTCGAATCGCTACATCCCGGACCGGTTCCTCCCCGATAAGGCCATCGATTTGATCGATGAAGCCGGCGCCCGCGTCAAGCTCCGCCAGGCCATGCTGCCCGAGGAAGTGTCCGAAGCGCAGAAGCGCGTGAAATTCATCACTCATCGCATGGAAACTGCCATCGCCAATCACGAATTCGAAAAGGCCCGCTTTTATTCTGAAGAAGAGCGCAAGGAAAAGGAAAATCTCCGGTCCCTCCGCGAAAAACTAAAGATTGACGACTCCTCCACGGGCACAGTCACGCGTGATGACGTCGAAGAAGTCGTGGCGCGTTGGACAGGCGTTGCCGTGACCGCCATCAAAGAGGACGAGCAGCAAAAGCTCCTGCGCATCGAAGAAGAACTGCACAAGCGCATCATCAGCCAAGACAAGGCGATCACCGCTCTCGCACGCGCCATTCGCCGCAGCCGTGCCGGCCTCAAAGCGCCAGGCCGTCCTGTCGGCTGCTTCCTGTTCCTTGGCCCGACTGGCGTTGGCAAGACGGAAGTTGCGCGCCGCCTCGCTGAATTCCTGTTTGGCAGCGAAAAATCGCTCGTGCGTTTCGATATGTCCGAATATATGGAGAAACATTCCGTATCCAAGCTGATTGGCGCACCTCCGGGATATGTGGGATACGAAGAGGGCGGGCAATTGACCGAACGCGTTCGCCGCACGCCCTATTCGATCATTCTCCTTGATGAAATCGAAAAAGCGCATCCCGACGTTTTCAATATTCTTTTGCAAGTTTTCGAAGACGGGCAGTTGACCGATGGCCTCGGGAATACGGTTGATTTCCGCAACACGATTCTGATATTGACTTCCAACATTGGCGCGCGCGTTCTTCAGAAGCAAGTCACGCTTGGTTTTGCTTCTGCGGAAGGCGATGCGCACGCGAAGAGTCTCGATGACCTGGTGATGAATGAGGTCAAGAGAGTTTTCAATCCCGAATTTTTGAATCGATTGGATGAAGTGATCTTGTTCAACGCGCTGACCGACGACGATTTGCTGCGCATCATTGACTTGCTCGTAAACCAAATCAACGATACGCTCGTCCACCGTCAAGTGCAGATTCAAATGACACCGGAAGCGCGGCAGTGGATTTTGGAAAAGACTTGCACTGATCGTAACTATGGTGCGCGTCCGCTCCGGCGGGCTCTTCAGAAGTATGTCGAGGATCCGCTTTCGGAGGCGCTGATTCAAGGCGGGCTTCAACGCCCGGCCATCATGGAGATTTATCTCACGGGTGATGGTTTGGGCTTCCGTCCGGTCGTCGAAGCAACCCCAGTGGCCAACTAGGGAATCCTACACGCGCAAGCCAGCTGAGGGGTCGGTCTGGCGGGGGAGTACGAAACATTGTATGGCGGAGCGCGGTCTTGACTTTGAGTCAAGCTGCAAGGAGAAAATCCTGTCTGCAATTCGCACCGCTCGCTCTGTTGGTGTGCGGATATTTCCTTGTTTTCTGCCCGTCTATTGCTCACGCACAGGAATCGAATGCGAACAATCCTCAGCAGCAGCTTGTAATCACGCGCATTGATTTCGTCGGCAACCTGCGTATCCAGCGGGAAACGCTGATGGCCAGGATTTTTTCCCGTGTGGGCGACCCTTATAACCCGGATGCTATTCGCCGGGACTTCCGCGCGTTATGGAACTCGCAATTCTTTGAGGACATCCGCGTTGAAGTCGAAAATGACCCGAAAAATCCCCTTGGTCGTGTGATTGTGTTTTACGTCACCGAGCGGCCCACCATTCGCAATATCACCTACAAGGGAAATAAATCGATCTCAGAATCCGACATTTTGGATGCGTACAAGGACCGCAAGGTGGACCTTACGGTTGAGAGCCGTTTTGATCCAACCAAAGTCAAGCGCGCGGAGGTCGTCATCCAGGAATTGCTGGCCGAACACGGGCACATGTTCGCCACGGTGAAGCCCGTATACGAGAAAATTCCCGCGACAAATTCCGTAAGCCTCACTTTCAATATCGACGAGGGGCCAAAAGTAAAAGTCGGCCACATCGAAATTACCGGAAATCATGTGTTTTCGGCCAACCGGATTATTCGCTCCATGCGCCACTCACGACCTATGGGAATTCCACTGGGGTTTGCCACCATCAATGTGTTTGGCAAGACTTATGACAAAGATAAGCTCGACGAGGACATGGGTGTCGGCATCGATGGTTTGTATCGCGACCACGGATATTTTCGTGTGGTCATCAAGGACCCGATCCTCAAGACGGTCAGGACAGAACATAATGGTCTGGGTTTGGATGGATTGCCTCTCGTAGGTCACCATCGAAGTATTCGCACGGATATTACTATCCCAATTGAAGAAGGCGCGCAGTACCGGATGGGCCGCCTCGTCATCCGCAGTGCAAACCCCGACGAGAATCTTTATTTCAAGCCGGAATTCCTGGAAACCATTTTCCCTGTCAAGAAGGGCCAGGTTTTTGACGTTTCAAAGATTCGCAAAGCGATCGACGAATACACCAAGCTTTACGGCGACTTTGGATATATTGATTTTACCGCGACCCCTAGCTTCGACGAGGACCCCGCCACCAAGACAATCAATCTGACGCTGGATTTCGACCAAGAAAAACAGTTTTACGTCCGCCGTATCGAATTTCAAGGAAACACCACCACTCGTGATAAAGTCATTCGCCGCGAAATCCTGCTCGATGAAGGCAGTTTGTTCAATGACCGTCTCTGGGAGATGAGTATTCTTCGCTTGAATCAACTGGGCTATTTCGACGAGATCAAGAAAGAAAACGCGGACCTGAAACGTGACGAAAAAGCGGGAACCGTCGACATCACCCTGAAGGTTCACGAAAAGGGCAAGCAATCCATCAGCTTCAACGGAGGTGTCAGCGGCTTGGCGGGCACATTTCTGGGATTGGCTTATCAGACCAACAACTTTCTCGGATTAGGCGAAACGCTAACTTTTTCGAGCAGTTTCGGCAGCATCGAAAGCAGCTTGCTATTTGGCTTCACAGAGCCTTATCTTTTTGACCGCCCGATTTCCACCGGTTTCACAATCTTCTCGAATAAATTCAATTTTAACCAGGAAAGAGAGCTATCCATCTTGGTCGGCCAGTCCGTCGCCATCAATCCCGCACTGGCGCAAGATTACAGCCAAAACAGCAAAGGCTTCACATTGTTTGCCAGCTATCCGATGCACCGCTTTGCCTTTACGCGCATCGGCATCAATTATGGTTGGACGAAGAGCAGCATAAGTACATTCAGCCAAGCCTCGCAGTTGTTGTTCGAATCCTTGCAGTACAGCAGCCTCGCAGGCCCGTCACAGTTGGCCGGAATCGTTTCCAGCACACTCACGCCCTCAATCACATATAACACTGTGAATAGCTCGATGAATCCCACGAGTGGAAAGAGTTTTTCGTATTCTGTGGGATTTACGGGCGGTCCTCTTCAGGGGAATGTTGATTCGATTTCCAATTCGTTTCAGATGGAGTACTTCCACCCGTCGTATCACAAGCGAAATGTCATCGGTATCAGATTCATGGCGGGATGGATTACTGGCTTTAATGGCAAGGTCGTTCCGCCTTTCAACCGCTTCTATTTGGGTGGTGAGGATGACATTCGCGGTTTTGAGTTTTTCAATATCTCGCCGTGGACTTACATTCCTGCTGCCATCAACCAGACGGTTACTTACATTGATCCAACGCAATTGGGCCCAACCGGTGCACCCGTAGCCAAGCAAGTCAGCATTCCCATGCTTCAATACTTCGCCACGCGGCCCGGTGGTGACGTCGAAGGCGTTTTCAACTTCGAATATCGGATACCTATCGCCGGACCTGTCAGCATGAATCTATTCACGGATGCAGGTTTGGATGGCATCCTGCGTCCCAGCCAGTTGCAAGTCGATCCTACGTCAGAACAGCAGCTGAACTCGGAGTTTCCGAATCCTCTTTTCCCGAACGCGGTCGTATCTCAGCGATTGACGATTGTGCCGGGAACAAATTTCCAACCGCGGACATCCTCGGGAATCGAATTTGTTGTCTTCTTACCCATTATCCATGCTCCATTTCGCTTTTACTATGCGTTCAATGCTTTGCGACTGAATCAAACGATAGAAGGGCCGCGCGGCGCGTATTACATCAGCCCGTCGCAGATGGCTGGCTTGCCGCCGGGCGTTCTGCAATCGCAGATCGTCCCTGTTCTGGATCAGTTGCTGGACCAGCAGGTTCAGAGATTTCCCACGGGCCTCGTCGAGCCCCATGGCACATTCCGATTCACGGTGGGTCGCACATTCTGATGACATAGCCTCGGCATTTGTGATGGTGTGCGACGCAGGAGATATACGGTATCGAATAACTGAGCAATTATTGGGGGAGGCGCTTGGATGAGATTGAGTAAGCTGGGAACAATCTTGATTGTGGCCGCGGCGATGGCTGGCTGTGGCACAAACCAGACGATTACCGTCTCGATCACGCCTACCGCCGCAACCGTAATCTTGGCGGGCTCTCAATCCTTCAGCGCAAGCGTGGCGGGGAATGCGAATACTCTTGTAACGTGGTATGTCTGCAATGTCGCACCCGCGAGTGAGGCCACAGGAGCTTCTACCGCCCCCAATATTACGATGCCGAGCGGCTGCGGTAATGCTGGTGGAAGTGCTGCGTTGGGCACGATTCTCACCAACGGTCTGTATACCGCGCCGGCCAAACTTCCCAACGCTTCGAGTGTCAGTATTGTCGCCGTCTCGCAAGCCGATACCGAAGTATTTGCCATTGTAAACATCACATTGGATTCTGGAATCCGAGTGACTGTCACGCCAGCGACCGCTACGATCGGGACCAGCGAACAGTTTCAAATTGACGCTACGGTGACAGGGTCGTCTAACACCAGTGTCACTTGGTCGGTCAATGGGATCGCCAGCGGCAACTCTCAAATTGGAACCGTCACACCAACACAATGTTCCGCCCCGATGCCGATTGTTCCAAATCAACCTCAGTTGCCACCCGGAACTAGCGTCGCGTGCTTCACAGCTCCTAGTTCAGGTCAGACGTCTAACGTGGCAGCTACTTCCGCAGCTGACACGACCCAAGCCGCCAGGGCAGCAATCACTGTTGTCACAGCCAACGACCCGACTTTTACCACGACTACAGCTCCCTTGGAGCCAAGCGTTGCCGATGAAGGGTCAGTCCAAGAAGACATATATCTCCTTGGCAGCGACTTCTTCTCAACAAGCCAGGTCTTGGTAAATGGCACATCCGTGCCCACCACGTTTGTGAGCGGCGTGGCGCTTCGCGCTACGATTCCATCCGGCTTTTTCACGACTCCTGCGGCGCTGCCGATCACCGTCGAACGTCAAAATGGGGATACCGCACCGCCGGTTTTTCTGAATGTACAGCCTGTGCGTCCGGCTGCGATTGCCTCCAGCCCTATTGGTTTTTCGGCCAGCACCAATTCAGGCACACTCGCGATTAATGGCGGATATTTTTCGCCTTCGGTTACAGCATCTATTCCGGGCGTCCAGTCTGTTCCGGTGACGCTTACCAATCCGCGTCAGTTGGGTGTTTCACTTTCCGGTGTTCCGTTCTCGACGCCTGGCCTGCTCCCCTTGTTGCTTCAAAGCAGCGACGCTCAACAGCAAGGTCTGCCTTCAATTGTTTCCACAAACTTCGCTATTACTCCATCGGCGGCGGATATCCCGTCAAGCGTGGGGGCGCCGATTGCGGCGGGGCCGTCTCCTGTTGCAGTCGCGATCGATTCGGCGCTCGGGGTGGCGGTGGTCGTAAGTCAAGGGACGAGCGGCAATCCGGGAAGCGTTTCGCTCCTGAATCTGGATGCGAGTCCCCCCTCTGTCGTAGGCACGCTGAATGTGGGGAATACCCCCACGGGCGTCGCTGTCGACGACATTCTGCATTTGGCCGTCGTGGTCAACAGTGCCGATAGCACGCTTTCCATCGTGAATCTGGTCAATCAGACGGTCTCAACTTTTGCATTGCCTGGTAACCCAACCGGGTCAACCCCGGTTCCTTTGCCCTTTTCTGTCGGCGTCAATCCAATCACTCATCGCGCATTCATCGCCTACTCTGACACGAACATCGGCACTGTCGTTGATCTCTCTGGCGGAGCAGCATCACTGGTTTGCGTGGTTGGCGGTTCCAATCCCAACACGCCGAACAATTGCGCGACCGCCCCCGGGGCAAATACACCTCCTGTTAGCACTGGCCCGAGTCCGCAGGTTGCGATAGAGCCGCAATTGAATTGGGCAGTTGTAACGCCTGGGGGGATCGGTTCAATTGCTATAGTTGATTTGGGTACATCCGCGACAGCTACGCAAGTTGCGCGTTTGCCGATTCCCGTTGCATCTCTCACTTTGTCAACAAGCGACCAAGGCATTGCCATAAACACAGTAACGGATCAGGTGATTTTCACAGATCCGAACCTTCCGAACTTGAGCCTTTTCAGTCTCGTTGATCAAACGACCAGTTCGGCCTCCGCTTCTCAGGGCAATACAGCAGTGGCAGTTAATTCTCTGACGAACATGGCAGTTATCCTCAATCCTAGCGCCGGTACTGCGCTCCCCTATGACATGACCCTGGATCAGCCGATAGGCAATGCCGTAAGTCTAGGAAACACCCCTACGGCTATAGCCATCGATCAAGGCAAGAATATTGCCGTCATCGCTGGTGTAAGTGGCGTTACGATTTTTCCTCTTGGCCCGATTTACTCTCCACAGATCACTCAGGTTAGTCCGAACTATACCTACACAGCGCCTTCCTCGGGATCCCTGACGGTTACACTCAATGGCTATGGATTCAACTCCGGTGCGCAGGTACGCCTGGATGGAGTGCCCGTCCCCACAACGATTTCTGCGAACGGGCGCCAGGCAGTCGCTACGATTCCAGGGAGCATGTTGGGATCGCCTCGGCGGTTTGCAATGGACGTGATGAATTCTGGAGGGACGACTTCAAACGAAGAGAATTTCACGGCGATCGGAGCAATCGCCGTCGGACTGAATCCGATAGGGGTGGCCGTTGACTCCGACCTCAACGAAGCCATTGTCAGCAGCCAGGGCCAGTTGACGCAGGCCGGAACATGCCTAGGTCCAGGCATGGTTTCTGTAGTAAATCTCAATACGCTGGCCGTTACGGAGACTTTTACCGTAGGCAATTGTCCTGAAGGTGTTGCCGTCCTACCGCGCCTCGGGCTGGGCATCGTAGCCAACTATGGCGTCGACAACGCGACGGTTTTTGACTACGTCAACGATGACGTAGTAGCTACCGTCCCCACGGGAAGCGAGCCCGCCGGTGTGGGAATTCAACAGGACACCGCCACAGCATTAGTTACGAACACGAATTCAAACAGCGTCACCTTGTTCAAGGTCAGTGCGAATTCCTCCGCCGTCAACCAAGGTATCGGCAACGTGCAGGTAGATCAGCGTCCTTTTGGGGTGGCTCTAGACCCAATCGATAACATCGCGGCGGTCACGACCACGAGCGGGCCGAATCAGGGAAGCAGTCTGCCCAGCACTTTGGATCTGATCGGTTTATTCGGTACGAACGCCGGCTCCATAATTGGGCGAGTAAGCAATTTTCAGAATCCGATGAGCGTCACGTACGACCCAGTCACCGACACATTCCTCCTTGCCGACAGTCTGGACAACAATATAGACGTCGTGGATCCTAGGTCATTTGTCTCCACGCCGATGCGTGCGGGTATCAATCCGACGGCGATCGCTTACAATTACCAGACCGGCAGTGGAGTCACGGTGAACAGTGCCAGTAACACAATCTCTGTGTTCAATTTCCTGGCTACAAATCCGAATTCTGTATTGACCATCCTTGCTGGGAATGTGCAGGCGGTGCTCCCGATTGAAGGTTCAGCGGAATTTGGGGTAGACATCAATCCGTTGACCAATATGGCAGCCATTGTTGATCAGGCCAATGGAAGGTTACTGCTTGTTCCGCTTCCGCGCTAGCAGGGCTCGGGGCGCGGCCAACGGGAAGGTTTTATCGTGCATCTCTATAAAGAGCTATTTGGGGGTCCGCATTGGCGCGCTGATTCCTTGGTTTTTCGACGTGACGGCGGTTTCCGATTGACCCTGGCGAGGGCGGGTCGCTATAATCATTGTTTCGGTTTTCATTGAGGAGCAAGTATGAAGATTAGAAAAGCTAGTTTAACAGCAATCGCCGCTCTCCTGATTCTCCCCGCTGCATGGGCGCAGGCCGGTTCCGGCGCGTCCGCTGCAGCGCCGGGAAAGATTGCCATTATCAGCTTGCAGCAGGCGATCATGAGCACTGCGGAAGGGAAGCAGGCAACTCAGCAGCTTCGCGCTGAGTTCTCCCCGCGGCAAACGGCCTTGGCGAATTTGAGCAAGCAAATCCAGGATCTTCAGCAACATCTGCAGGCCGGCGCTACGACTCTCAGTGAAGATGAGAAGGGTAAGCTAAACCGGCAAATCAGTGACCTGCAGCGTCGCGGCCAGCGCGATCAGCAGGCGCTCAGCGACGACAGCAACGAAGCCGAGCAGGATGCCGTCAACACCATTGGCCAGAAGATGATGACTGTCGTCGAGACCTACGCCAAGCAAAATGGTTTCGGCGTCGTCATTGATGATTCCATGCAAAATAGCCCTGTCATCTATCGTGCCGACCAGGTAGACATCACCGAGCAGATCGTTAAACTCTATGACCAGACGTACCCGGTGAAGCCTGCTGCGGCCGCCGCCCATCCGGCACCTTCCAAGCCGTCTCATTAGTGGTCTCTGTGTAAGTTTTCTCCGCCACCCGGCCATGCGAGAACAGTGGCCGGGTGGTTTTTTGCCTGATTTTCATGTCTGATTGCGCGCTTGCGTTTGCCAGTACCTCCGTCTATACTTGAAGTTGTTGGAAGCGGGACGAAAGGTCAAGTGGGCGCGAGCCCACTTTTTTGTTGGTAGCGAAAATCAGTCAGGCGCGTTTTTGGGGGATCTCAGCGCCGCTGGTTAGCGGTGGGTTTTCAGGTGTCGATAGACATCGACAGGATTCGCGAAGCTGCCGAGCGCGTTGCGCGCTCCGTGGGCGTTGAAATTGTTGACATTGAATGGAAAGTCGGAAAGCAGCGTCTGCTAAGGGTTTATATCGACAGGCCGCCCTCGCCGGAGCAGCGAATCGGATCAGGCGTCAGCCACAAGGATTGCGAAGCGCTCAGTGAGCAGTTAAGCGTCATCCTCGATGTCGAGGAATTGGTGCCCGGCCCCAGCTACGTGCTGGAGGTCAGTTCGCCGGGCTTGGATCGCAAGTTGGTGAAGCTTGGTGATTACGAGCGTTTCACCGGTCGTTTGGCCCGCATTTGGTTGAACGACCCGGTCGAGAATTCGAAGTACTTTGAAGGCCGATTGGCGGGTTGCACCGATGGCATGGTTCAGTTATTGCTTCGCGATCATACTGTCGCGCTGCCCTTTGCGAACATTCGCAACGCGCATTTAGTTGTCGAATTTTAGGGAGAAGTGACGCATGGCAAGTTTGCTCTACCAGACAATCGAGCAAATCAGCCGGGACAAGCATATCGAGCCCGAGGTTATTGTCGCGGCCATCGAAGAAGCTATTGTTGTCGCTGCGCGCAAATTTTATAAGACCGACGAGGATCTAAGAGCAAACTTCAATTCCGACACCGGCAACGTCGAGCTCTATGCTGTCCGCAAGGTTGTGGAAGAGGTCACAGATCCGGTCCGCGAGATCAGCGTCACAGATGCTCACAAGCTGCAGCCCGGCATTGAGGCGGGAGGCGAGATCCTTCAGGCCCGTGCGACCGATGTTCTTGGCCGCATTCAAGCGCAAACGGCCAAGCAGGTCATCTTGCAGAAAGTACGCGAGGCGGAACGCGATACGATTTACAACGAATTCCACACGCGTGTCGGCGAGTTGGTGAACTGCATCGTCAAACGACTCGATGGTCCTGACGTCATCGTTGATTTGGGCCGCACGGAAGCGCGTCTCCCAAAGCGCGAGCAGTCCCGGCTGGAAACTTATAACGTTGGCGATCGCCTGCGCGTTGCTATCCGCGCTGTCGAACGCGCGGCCAAGGGTCCTCAGGTGATCGTTTCGCGTGCTGACCCTGTATTGGTGCAACGGCTGTTCGAAATGGAAGTCCCTGAGATTTACGACGGTACCGTGCAGATTCGCGCCGTGGCTCGTGAGGCTGGCGAGCGCACAAAGATTGCTGTCGAGAGCCGCGACAAGGATGTCGATCCGGTTGGCGCTTGCGTGGGCATGAAAGGCATGCGTGTACAGTCGATCATTCGCGAGCTGCGTGGCGAGAAGATCGACATTATTCCTTACAACGAAGACATTCTGACGTTCGCGCAGAAGGCGCTCAGTCCCGCGAAGGTGACTCGTGTTCAGGCCGCGGATCTTGAAGAGAAGCGGCTCGAAGTCATCGTCGAAGATACACAACTCTCCCTGGCGATTGGCAAAAAGGGCCAGAATGTTCGCCTTGCCAGCAAGCTGATTGGCTGGAATATCGATATCAAGAGCGAAGAAGAGAAGCGCCGTGAAATCGAAGCTCAGATGGCCGAAATGACGGTCGCTTCCACGCCTCTCGTGGAACTCGCGGGTATCGGACCGAAGACCATCGAAAAGCTCGAAGCGCACGGCGTCACTTCCATCGAGAAACTTGCGGATATGACTCCAGAGCAGTTACTGGAGATTCCCGGCATCGGCGAAAAGATGGTCGAGAAGATTCGCGTCTCGGTCGAACAATATTTCCAGGCTCTCGAATCGCAGCAACCCGCGGGGGAGGGTGCGGCCGTTGAGGCCAGTGGCGAATTCGCGGAAACTTCGCCTGGCGCCGAAACTCCGATGGAGGGTGAAGGCGCTGTCGAAAACATAGCGGAAGCGGAAGCAGATGCACAGCTCAGCGCAGAAATATCTTCAGAGTCACAGCACTTTGAAGAGCCTCTCGTGGAGGCATCTGCAGATGCCTCGGGGTCGGCCACGGATTCACCCGTCAATGCAAATGAGCCCTTAAAAGAAGAAAAAGGTGAAACGGCAGGGACTCCCGGACCTGCTTCGCGGGAGGACAACTCCTAATTCAATGTCTGAATCGGGCCAAATTCGCATTAACGAGCTCGCCAGGGAACTCGAAATCAAGGCTAAGGTCTTGATCGAGCATCTGCCCCAACTTGGCGTCACGGAAAAAAAGACGCACTCCAGTTCACTTGAGCATGATCAGGCCGAACGCGTGCGCAAACATTTCCGCGACCTTGCTGCCGCGGAAGCAGCCGCAGAAGCGGAGAAAACGGCAAGAGCCGCCGCAGCAAAGGCCAAGCCCGCGGCTCGTCCAGCCGCACCTCTTGCACCAACTGTTCATGCACCAACAGCGGCATCTCGTCCTGCCGTGGCAGGGCCTCCGGCGGGAGTTGCCGGTGCACCGGGAGTGAAGCCTCCAGCGCGTCCGGGCGCTGCCCCGGCTCCGCCAGTTCGACCGAGCGCTCCGTCCGGTGCCACGACTGCACCATCTGGCACCCCTGCGCATCCCGCGGCACCTATCGCAGCGCGACCTGCGGTTGCGCAGGCACCTGCGTCTGCAGCGGCTTCATCCGTGCCTTCTGCGCCCAAAACGGCTGCACCTACGCCTCCCCAGAAGGCTCCTCTTGTAACTCGGCCCGCAGCAGCGGCCCTGGGAAGTTCACCTGTGCGTCAGGGTGGGATGCCCGTGCGCCCTGGTGGCGCCCCTTCCCAAGCGCAGCGGCCGGGAGTCGCCCCGCGGCCTGGTGGCGCGCCAATCGGTCAGAGAATGGGTGCTCCGGCAGGAGCGCGTCCTGCCGCTCAAGGTGCCCCGCGCCCCGGTGGTGCCCCGATGCGTCCCGGGCAGCGCCCTGGCGGGCGTCCCGTACAGCCTTTGGGACGGCCGAGTCCGGCCTCCGCGGTAGGCGCTCCTAAAGCTGAACCAGGCAAACCGATCTATGCCCGCAAGCCTTCCCCGCGCGCCAAGCCGACCATCGAAAAGCGCTTCGCCGAAGGCGAACGCAAGCTGCATCCCGTGCGTGCGCGCGCTGGAGCTGCGGCTGGCCGTGGCGTTGCGCATGCCGAACCCGCCATCGCACCGGTGGTTCGCGAGCCGCGTCCGGTCACGATTACAGAAGGAATCACCGTCCGTGAACTTTCTGAGAAGCTCGACGTGCGTGCCAAGGAATTGCTAAAGACACTCCTCGACCGCGGAGTTTTCGCCAGCATCAATCAGGCCCTCGACGTGAATACGGCCACGAGCCTCGCCGAAGCCTTTAATGGCATTGTTCAGGTCGTTTCCTTCGAAGAACAGATGGCGAAGGAGGAAGTCGGCCCCGAGGTCGACAAATCGGAAAAGCTCGTCCCGCGCGCGCCGGTTGTCACTGTCATGGGCCACGTTGATCACGGGAAAACGAGCTTGCTCGACGCCATTCGTTCCACCGACGTTGCCGCCGGTGAGTTCGGCGGCATCACCCAGCACATCGGCGCAAGCCACGTGGAAATCAATGGCCGCCGCATCGTGTTCATCGACACGCCTGGCCACGAGGCCTTTACGCGCATGCGCGCGCGCGGTGCCAAGGTTACCGATATCGTCGTTCTCGTTGTTGCCGCCGATGATGGCGTCATGCCGCAGACGGAAGAGGCCATTGATCATGCGCGCGCGGCGAAAGTGCCCATCGTCGTCGCCATCAACAAGATTGATATCCCCGATGCGCAACCTGAGCGCGTCAAGCGGCAGCTCTCCGATCGCGGCCTGATGCCCGAAGAATGGGGCGGCGACACCGTCATGGTCGAGGTTTCCGCCAAGACGCATAAAAACGTCGAGCGACTGCTGGAAATGATTTTGCTCGTTGGGGATCTGCGTGAACTCAAGGCTAACCCGGCGGCCTCTGCCAGCGGGACAGTTTTGGAATCGCGCGTGGACAAGGGGCGCGGTCCCGTTGCCACCGTTCTTGTGCAGAACGGAACGCTCCACGTCGGCGATGTTTTCATCTGCGGCGCGGTTTATGGCAAAGTCCGCGCTCTCTTTGATGATCGCGGTAATCCGGTGAAAAATGCCGGTCCTTCCTCTCCGGTTGAGGTTCTCGGCCTGCAAAGTGTGCCCGCTGCGGGAGATCAGTTTCAGGTTGCCGACGAAGCCAAGGCGCGCCACATCGTTGAGTATCGCCAGTCGAAGGCCCGCGAAGCCTCCCTTGCGAAGTCGAGCACTTCGCGTCTCACGCTCGATCAGTTGCATGAACAGCTTTTGGCCGGTGAAGTCAAGGATTTACCCATCGTCATCAAGGCCGACGTACAAGGTTCGGTCGAAGTCCTAAGCGAGATGCTGCCTAAACTTTCCACCGATCAGGTGAAGCTGAAAATCATTCACGCCAGCGTCGGCGCGGTTTCTGAAACCGACGTACTGCTTGCCTCTGCGTCGAATGCCATCATCATTGCTTTTAATGTCAGGCCAGAACGCAAGGCATCTGACCTGGCGCAACAGGAAAACGTAGAGATTCGCTTGCACACAATCATTTACGAAGTCGTGGACGAAATTAAGAAGGCCATGGCCGGCTTGCTCGCGCCTGTCATCAAGGAGCAATACCTGGGCCGCGCCGAGGTTCGCGACACGTTCCGCGTGAAGGGCGTCGGGGTGATTGCCGGCTGTTCGGTTCAAGATGGCATCATCAAGCGCGATGCCAGCGTACGCGTCCTGCGCGACAACGTTGTGATTTACACCGGGCGCGTCAGTTCGCTACGGCGATTTAAGGACGACGTCAATGAAGTTCGCGCCGGCTTCGAGTGCGGTATCGGTATTTCGAATTTTGCCGACGTCAAAATTGGCGACATCCTCGAGTGCTTCGCGATGGAGAAGCAGACCCCTGCGGGAGCATCTGGTTAATTGGATTTGTTCTGAGTCCTCCACGGTAGGGAGGGCAGGTAATGCCAGTCGGCCTCGTTACTCTGGAAATTCATATTCCGGACGCACGCTCCCTCAAGGACAAACGGCAGGTGCTGCGTAGCTTGAAAGACCGGTTGCGCGCGCATTTCAACGTCGCAGTCGCCGAATTGGATCATCAGGATTTGTGGCAGCGCGCGCTCGTCGGAGTCGTAAGCATTTCGGCCGACGACAGCCATCTGGCTGAATCCATGCAGGCTGCGCTCGAGGAATCCGAGCGCATTCTCGGGCGCAATTTGATTTCGCACGAAATCGAATATTTTTAGAGAAATTCATTCAGGAAGTTGTCCATGACCATCGCAGGGCATCGCCCGGAACGCATCGCGGAAGAGATTCGGCATGAAGTCACTCTCATGCTGGCTGGCGAACTGAAAGATCCGCGGCTCTCTGCAGCCATCAATGTGACCGAAGTCCGTATTTCGCCGGATTTGCGTACCGTGCGCGTGTACGTCGAGGTTCTTGGCTCCGATTCTGAGCGTGAAGCAACACTGAAGGGGCTCGCTGGCGCCTCCGGCTTCATTCGTCATGAGTTGGTCGAACGCCTTCAGCTACGCCGCGCGCCGGAGATTTTTTTCATTCCAGATCGCTCTGAGGAATACGGCCATCGCATTGAAGATCTTTTGAAGAAAACAAAAGAGCACGGCGAAGCGTAGAGTTCCGCTGCGGACTTCCGCGTATTTCTTTGCGAGCACGCGAGATCAAAACAATGCCCCGAACCGTAAAACCACCGCACCTCGACGGCGCGCTTGTCATTGACAAGCCGCGCGGCAAGACGTCGCATGACGTTGTCGAAGCCGTCCGCCATCTCGTCGGATTTCGTCAGATCGGCCATCTGGGCACGCTCGATCCCTTGGCTACTGGTGTTTTGGTGCTGCTCCTTGGCCGGGCGACCCGTCTCGCTCAGTTTTATGCAGGCCGGCGCAAGCGCTACAACTGCGGGGTGCGTTTTGGCTTTGCGACGGACACCTACGACTCTGACGGCGAGTCACAAGGTCCCGATCTCGCTCCTCGACTCGATGCGCAAGAAGTCGAACGCCTCGCTGCCGGCTTTGTTGGCCACATTCAACAGACCCCTCCCGCGTTTTCCGCCAAGAAAATTCGGGGCCATGCGGCGCATGAATTGGCGCGCAAGAAAAAGCTTGTGGAATTGAAACCTGTTGAAGTCGACGTCTACGAATTTCGTTTGACTGGTATTGAAGGTTCGCTGGCACGGTTTACGGTCGAATGCGGCTCAGGAACTTATATCCGCGCTCTCGCTCACGATCTTGGCAAACTTCAGGGTTCTGGCGCGCATCTCGCGGAAATCGTTCGCACGGCCGTCGGTGAATTTACTTTGGATCAGGCCATCTCGCTCGAAGAGTTGGCGGAAACCGCCCGCACGGGCCGTCTTGCCGAACGCGTGATCCGTCTCGAAGGTTTGCTGCCCGATCTTCCGTGCGCCACGGTTTTGCCGATCGTCGAGCGGCGCATCCGCAACGGCGCTAAATTCAATGTCCCAATCTCGCAAATTCGACCGGGGCACGCGACCCTGGCGCAGGGCGCTCCCGCTGAGCTCGATTCGGGTGACTGGAAGCCGTCGCGACTTCGCGTCCTCAATGCGCAGGGACAGCTCATTGCAATTGCGCAAGCCGTTGTTCCACAAACCTACCAACCTGTCGTCGTCCTCGAAGTCGCGCGATAAATTTGCCCGCAATCGTGGCGATGGAAATTTTCTGAGTTTCCAGAGCTTTGCTTATTGTGGCTGCGCGGGCACGGGCGCAGATCCGCCTTCGACTGGTTCGCGTCCTGCAAAAATTGGCTTGCCCATCCTGGGTGGGGGCTGGATAAGCCTCGGCGTCACCAGGATCAGCAACTCGGTGCTTTGATTTTGATCGTTTTGCGCGCTCGCGGACAGTCCAAGCGGTCCCAGCAACTCCGCCCCCGGTGTCCCGCTGATCGCTCGCATCACACTGGATTCGATAATCCCTGCCAGCGCAGTCGTCTGGCCATCCTTTGCAGTAATTGTCTGGCTAACGGATTCATTGCCGATGATTGGAATCTGATTCACTGTTGTGCCAGTCAGACTCGTCGACTCGAATTGCATATCGAGCGTCACCTCGCCTCCTGCGTGCATGTGCGGAGTCGCCTTCACTTTCAATCCGATATCCTGGTATTGCGAGTTTGGGTAGGGTATCGGCGCGGCGCCGGGTCCCGTCGAGCCAAAGGTCGCGTTGTCTAGGATAATCGTCAACGTGTTTGCGCCCGAATCCGCAATCGCCAGGCCCGGTGCGTGCGCTGTGCCCTCGAACGTGCCAGCCGTCAAGCCAACCGGCGATGTTCCTGTCGCAAAAAGCAGCGGTAGCTGAAACGTCCCGTCGCCATTGCCGATGAAGACACCAACCGTGTTGGCATCTTCATCCGTCACCGCCAAGTCCGTCAGGCCATCGACATTAAAATCGCCCGTGGTGATCGCTACTGGTTTGTTGCCCGAAGAAGATGCATCATTCAGTCCGAAGGTCGTGGTCAGCGTGAATGTCCCGTCTCCCGCTCCAAGGTAGACCGATATCGTGTTGTCCGTTTGATTCAACACGACCAGGTCGATATTTGTGTTGTTGTTCAGATCAAATTCTCCGGATACAACCGCCACGGGCGCGTTGCCTGTGGTTAGGATCCCGTTGGCAGTAAACGTTCCGTTTCCATTGCCCATGAAGGTCGAGAGCGTGTTGGCCGCCTGATTGGTCACCGCGAGATCCAAATTGCCATTATTGCTGAAATCTGCCGTCGTAATCGCTGAGGGTGTTTTCCCGGTCGCGAAAGTGCTTTGCGGCTGAAATGTTCCATCTCCATTTCCAAGCAGAATCGACACTGTGCTGTCGTTTTGATTTGCGACGGCTAGGTCCGTATGCCCATCGTTATTGAAATCTCCGGTGACCATCGCCACCGGATTTGCACCTGTCGCATAAGTTCCTTTCAGCGCAAACGTTCCGTCTCCATTTCCCAGAAAAATCGAGACAGTGTTATCCGTCTCGTTGAGGACCGCCAGATCCACGAAACCGTCGCCGTTGAAATCAGCTGTGGCAAGCGTGATTGGCCCGTTGCCTGTCGCAAGCGTCCCATTCGAACTGAATGTTCCGTCGCCATTACCCAGGTAGATGGAAACCGTGTTGTCCTTGAAATTCGCGACGGCCATATCCAGATTTCCGTCTCCGTTGAAATCCGCGGTTACCACGGCAACCGGATCGTTCCCCGTGGCGATTGTCGACTCCGGAAACATATTCGACGACACGCCAGGAACCAGCCCCGAAGGGACCACACTTGAGGAATATTGTGCCAGCGTAATTGGCACGCGGTCTCCCACGAAGAACGATACCGGCTGGTCGTCCTCTGCACGCAACACAATCCTCTGGCCGCTCTTCACTGTGCTCAGTGTGTCGGAGAACGCTGCCGCAGCGCCCGGTAAGGTAGCCAGAAATGTCGTCTTGCCACCGCCGAATGCCACCAGCGGTGGTATGAGCGAACCAAGCCCAACAGCTCCCGACCCCACCAGCGAGGAAATCTGCCCTGTGCTCAGGGCTCCGAGCGCGCTCGACGAACCGAAAACCTGCTCGATCGCGCTGATCAGCGACGAGCCTCCAGCCTGGGCCTCTTGAATTTCCTGCGGTGTCAGCGCGAAGGCCTGTGCCGTCGTCGGCGGTGTCACTCCGAATTGTGTCGCCGTTGTGCGATCGACTTCGAGTATCTCCATTTCGATCACCAGCTGACCGTGGGCTTGCTCCAATTGATCGAGCAATTGCGCCGCCACGGACGTGGCCTGTGGCGACGCGTGCATCGTGATCGTATGTGAGGCAAGATTCAGCTGCGCTCGTGTGATCCCAGCGATTTCACGCAACACGCGCAGGACTTCCGTCATATCGTTCGGAGTCTCGTCATCGGGCAGTTGCACGGTGCGCACAACGGAAAGGTCGTACTCCCGCCGTTTGGCAGGAGTGTCCTCGGCCACGAAAAAAAGTCGCTGTGTCAGCGGCCGCCAGAACGTTCCGGTCATGTCGCCGAGCGCGCGCATAGCGGTGTAAAAGTCCACATTGTTCAGCTGAAGGTGCACTTGTATCTGGCGCAGTCCCCCATCGAACGATGCATCCACTCCGAACCTTTGTGCAACTTCTTCGTAGGCGCCCTGCGTATCGCCGCGATAATCAAAATTTAACACGCCACGGAACGGCGCGAGCCTCACAACGCCGGCTGGTTCGATCATCAGTTGGCGCAGCGAATTCGCGGATGATGGAGAAAGTTGCGTCAGCCGCTCCCGCACCATTGTGTCGCTGGGGTCCAGAATGAGCGCCATTCGCAGCTCTTTTCGCGCTTCGGCCAAATTGCCCATTAGGGCGTCACGTTCGGCCCGATCCACTGCCTCGCCAACCAACCGGCTCCGTGCGATTTCGCGCCGCAGCAGATACTCTTGGTTCGCCGGATCCTGTCTGGTGGCTTCCGTATATGCCGCGAACGCGCTGTCCCAGTCTTTGGCCTTTTCTGTTTTCAGGCCGCGCTGAAAGGCCTCTCGTGCAAGTTTCGGATTTTGCACTTGGCTATGCGCTTTTTGCGCCGTCGTTCCGGATGTTTGTTTATCCGATCCCGTTTGTGCCGATTCTTGCTTTGAGACTTGAGCAGGAACCGTGTTCACGGACGATTGCCCTTCCGCCAGCGCGGCGCCCAGCAGAGCGCAAATGACGAGTCCTATGGGAGCCTTTACGTGCAATGGATGTCCCTTCTTGCCATTCTACAGAGATTAGCTCCCGGTTCGAGGCGTTGCCTCGCCGTGTGCCGCGAATGCTACGTTGTGGTGTGGTCCAAATGTATTGAAGCGGCGCGCAAATCGAATTCTGAATCGGTCAGCTTGACAACGCGATTGCCCCGCATTTTCAGCTTATGTTAAAACTTCGGTACGAGCGGGGTATCGGAAGAAAGTTGCCACGTCTGCGTAAATTTGACTTAGCCAACCAGTCTTATTGCTCCAGCATAGAATTGAAAAATGCTAGCATGCGGCTCCACGCATCCTTTGCCGCCTCAGGACGGTATCCGGCCACATCATCCGGGTTCTCAAACGCATGTCCCGCGCCATCGTAAATCTTCACGTCCACAGACTTCCCTTGCGCCTTCATCTCTGCCACGAAGGCATTTACGGCGGACTGCGGAATTCCGTGGTCTTCCGCGCCAAAGTTTCCGAGCACCGGCGCCTTGATCCTCGCGATGTTCGTGGGGTCAGTCGGCAGCGCTCCGTAATTCACCGCGCACGCCGCAAGTTTGGGCTCATTCTCCGCAAGCAGAATCGCATACCCGCCCCCCATGCACCACCCTACCACGCCAATTTTGTCCGCCTCCACGTCGTGCCGCGAGACTAAGTAATCGAAGGCAGCTTTCAAATCAGCAACGGCGCGATCTTGCGGCATGCCGCGCGACAATTCATGCGCCGTCTCCGGATCCGTTGCTATTTGGCCTCGGTAAAGGTCCACAGCCAGAGCTATATATCCCTGGTCTGCGAACTTGCCTGCTTGCTGCCGCACCCAATCATTCAATCCCCACCATTCGTGAATCACGATGATTGCTGGATGCTCTCCCTGCGAACGGGGGAGCGCCAGGTAGGCGGTCACTGTCGTATTTCCGCTTTGGTATTGCACTTGCGTCGAAGATTGTGCTCTGCTCCTCGCTGGCAAACCCATCCAAATGGCAATTGCTGCTGCGACCGCGAGCGTCCGCTTGCTTGCTTTCGTCATGCCCAACCTCCGCAAATCACAAGTCACCAGCGCCACTTTACTGCCCTCGCTAGGCAATCGCTGCAACGACGGAACGAAAGTCTATCGAATGTAGGGTATTTCTCTTGACGATTGCTAAGAAGAGAGATACACTCGAATTTCTAGTTGAAACAAGGTCTCAACTGGGATTCCTTATGATTCCTGCTCTTTTACTTGCGCTTCGCGAAGGTGTCGAAGCCGCTCTCGTCGTCGGCATCGTCCTAGTCTACCTCAATCGTATCGGTCGTCGCGAGCTGACTCGTTATGTTTGGACCGGCGTCGTTGCTGCCGTCGCTTGCAGCGTCGTCGCTGCCGTTATGCTTCAGCACTGGCAGATCAGCGAAGATGGTTTCGAAGGCCTCTTGATGCTTCTCGCTGCCGTTTTTGTCGTGACGATGATCATTTGGATGAACCGCATCGCCCGCCGCTTGCGCAAGGAAATCGAACAACGCGTTGATTCCTTCACGCAAAAAAGTGAGCTGGCCGCGGGCCTCGGGATCGGCCTTTTCGTTTTTTTGATGGTTCTTCGCGAGGGCGCCGAGCTGGTCGTCATTCTTCGCGCCGTGGAGCTTTCCGTCGCAGGAGTCCAGGTTTGGATCGGCGCAGGGTTGGGCATCGCTCTGGCCGTGGCCGTCGGTCTTTTCTTCTTCGAGGGAACATTGAAGATTCCCCTGGGGCGATTTTTCGCCGCCACCAGCGCCATCCTAATGGTCGTCGCTTTTCAGCTCGTCCTGACTGGCCTTCACGAGCTGAGCGAGGGAAGATGGATTCCTTCCAGCAAGCAGGAAATGGCCACCGTCGGCCCGATTGTCCGCAACGAATATTTCTTCTTCGTTGTCATCCTAGGTGTCGCCGCAGTCGTGGTCTTGCGCGAATGGTTTGCGCTTCGCGGCGCCGCTGTGGAGCAGGCCGCTAATTCAGCCGAAAAACGCTTGCGCCAGTATGAGCATCGCCGCCGGCGAATTTGGAGCCTGGCCGCCGCATTTGTTTGCGTTGTTGTAATTCTCTCGCTTACCGCGGAATTCGTTTATACGCGCGCATCTGCCGCGCCGCCGGAAGCGGAAAAGCTGCTTGCCGCGAACAGCGCCGTTCGCATTTCGCTTGCGGACATGAGTGGCGTCAGCGTACGTTTTTTTTCCGTCGATGTGCAAGGCGTTTCGTTCCGTTTCATCGTCGTCCGCAAGCCTAACGGAGATTACGTCGCTGCTCTCGATGCCTGCCAGATTTGTGGCGCGATCGGTTATCGCCAGCAGGGATCAATGTTGATTTGCCGCAATTGCGGTGCGCCCATTAACGCGTCGGAAATCGGCCAGCCCGGCGGCTGCAATCCGATTGCCTTCAAATCTCTGATCGAGGGCGCAAACATCGTCGTGAATCTCTCCGCCATCTCGGAAGCTGCCTCCGAGATAGGCAAATAGGCTAAAACCGCCATGTTCGTGCGCCTGCTCCGCGAATCCTTCACGCGCAATCCTCGCCGTAAGCTCCTCACGGGGATTGCGCTCGTCCTTGGCATGACTGTCGCCACCGCTACGTTCACTGTTGCCGTGGACGTTGGCGATCAGCTCGCGCGGGAATTCCGTAGTCTCGGCGCGAACCTGCTCATCACACCACAGGCAGACACACTTCCCGTTGAGATTGGAGGAGTCGACTATCGCCCGGTCGATCAAGGCGCGTACCTTCCCGTGTCAGATTTGCCCAAACTCAAGGAAATTTTTTGGCGGCACAATATTCTCGGTTTCACACCGTTTCTGGACGTGCCCGTTACGGGCGCTATCGCGCACAACGCCGGGCCTCCGCAGAATTTTCCCGCCATGCTCGTTGGCACGTGGTACAGCCACGCTGTGCCCCTCGCAGACGGCACAACCTTCACCACTGGCGCAAGCTTCACACATCCATGGTGGAAGATCAGCGGTCAGTGGTTCGCCGACGGTTCAAAGAATTGCGTTGTTGGCGCTTTACTCGCGAAGACGGAAGAAATCTCCATCGGTGACGTTCTTAATCTCAGTGCTTCGGGCCGCGCGTCGGCTTCCACCGTTACCGGAATCATCACGACTGGCGACGCGGAAGACAACGCTATCGTTTGCCCGCTCGTGGTTGCGCAGGATTTGGCCGCCAAGCCCGATGAGTTTCGCCAGGTCCTTGTCAGCGCCCTCACAAAGCCCGCCGACGCGCTCGCCATCAAAGATCCCAATTCGATGACGCCGACAGAGTTTGACCGCTGGTATTGTTCGCCTTATATCTCCTCGATTGGCCATCAGATTCAGCAGGTTCTCCCTGGAACGCAGGTGCAAACGATTCGCCGTGTTGCCGAAACCGAGGGCCGCATTCTCTCTCGTGTTAGCCTGCTCCTCTGGATCGTGACCATTGCTGCGTTGATTGCCGTCGCTTTGGCAGTTGGGGCCACTTCCGCGACCACGGCGATTGAGCGCCGCGCGGAAGTCGCATTGATGAAAGCCCTCGGCGCGACCAATTTTCTCGTCAGCGGTCTTTTTGTGAGTGAACAGTTGCTTCTTGCGATTGTCGGCGGAGGCATCGGTTTTTTGTTCGGTGCGGGGCTCGCGCGTCAACTCGGCGAAACCGTCTTCGGTGTCGCTACATCTCCGCGCTTGGTTGTATTGCCCGTAATCCTCATCGCCGCCGCTCTGGTTGCCTTGATCGGGAGCTGGATTCCCCTTCATCGCGCCGCGAACGTTTCTCCTGCGCCGATTCTGAGAGGCGAATAGTGTTCAAGCGGCTTTTATTTCATCTCCTCCGCGGCAATCGAGTTCGTTTCATTGTTGCGCTTCTCGCGCTCACCAGTGGCGGTGCGGTTATTTCCGCGCTCCTGAATCTCGATCTCGACATCAATCGTAAACTATCTCAGGAATTCCGTTCCCTCGGTGCGAATCTCATCATATCTGCATCGAACGCTGGCGCGTCCACCCTCGATAGTTCCGTTCTTTTCGGCGAATCTGCCATGCAAACGGTTGCACAGACGAAATTGCCGGGCCTCGTCGCTTCTCCGTATCTCTATCTTGTCGCAAATGCAAATTCGAAGACCGGCCAAAATGTCGTCGTCGCCGGCACATGGCTCGACGCTGTCACGCGGATCGAGCCGTGGTGGAAAATCGCGGGCGATTCGTCGCTTTCGCGCGGCGATCTTACGGACTGCTTCGTTGGGCGTAATGCCAGCCGGAGCCTCGGTCTTACTCCAGGAAGCTCAGTTCAACTGTTCTATCAAGGCCGCAGCGCGCGGTTCACTGTCGCTGGTGTCATTGACGCAGGAGGGTCGGAAGACAGCCAGATTTTTGTCAATCTTTCCGTCGCGCAGCAGCTTGCTTCGCTGGACAATAAAATCCAACTGATTCAGTTAAGCGTTCCTGGCTCTGCAAGTCAGGTTCGTGCCGCCGCCTTGCGTCTTCAATCGGCCTTTTCGTCGCTTGAGGTTAAGCCCATTCCGCAAATCACAGAGGCCGAGGGCAGGCTTCTTGCACGCATTCGCTTTCTAATTTTCTCCACCGGCTTGCTCATTCTCGTCCTCACCGCGCTCTGTGTGCTGGCTACGATGGCCGCTTTGGCGATGGAACGCCGCAAGGATGTCGGCCTGATGAAAGCCCTTGGGGGCTCGATTCAAAGAGTGGTGCGTTTGTTTCTTGCCGAAGTCGGCGTCCTTGCGTCCATCGGCGGAGTGGCCGGTTACGCGCTCGGAATGGCGCTCTCCGTTTGGATGGGGCATCGCGTTTTTGGTGCAAGTATTTCGCCGCGCTGGGAAGTTTTGCCCGTAACCGTTATCTTGATGTTGTTTGTCGCTCTCGCTGGCGCGCTGCCTCTGCGCTTGCTCGGCAATGTTCGTCCGGCCGTAATCTTAAGAGGAGACTGATTCCGTGGCACTCGTCGAAGTCGCAAACCTGAAAAAACGCTTTGGCGACGTACGTGCGCTTGACGACATTTCTTTCACCATCGAGTCCGGCGAGTGGATTGCCATTATGGGCCCATCCGGCTCTGGTAAGACCACGCTAATCAACATTCTCGGTGGCCTCGATACTCCTACCGAGGGCCGCGCCGTTGTTGATACAGTTGACGTCGGTCGCCTCGATGAGGCTGCCCTAACTCGATTCCGCTCCGAAAAAATTGGATTCGTCTTTCAGCAATTCCACCTCGTCCCCTATCTTACGGCCGTCGAGAATGTCATGCTGGCACAGTATTTTCACAGCACGACGGATGAAACTGAAGCCGCCGAGGCTCTCCGCCGCGTTGGCCTCGGCGAGCGCCTCGCGCATCTTCCATCCCAGCTCTCTGGAGGTGAACAGCAGCGCGTCGCCGTTGCTCGCGCGCTCATCAATCATCCCAAATTGATTCTCGCGGATGAACCCACTGGTAATCTTGATGAAACGAACGAAGAAACGGTCATTCGCCTCTTGCGAGATCTCCACAGTGAGGGCCATACGATTCTCATGGTCACCCATGATCCGTCCATCGGCGGTCTTGCCGATCGCCGCATCGAACTCGCTCATGGCCGCCTCGCGCAAATCACCGTATATTCCTCGGAAGATGAAGCGCGTTTCGATCATGTCCTCGAAGAGCTGTGGCTTTGTGCGGAGATTGGTAGGCGTGCCAAACTCACCCGTTTCCATTCGCTGGATGCCGACCCCGAGCGCACGATTCAGCGCCTCGCCGTTCTTGGTCTCGTCACCGTACAAGATTCTGAAGTTGATTTGACCGATCGTGGCACTCGCCGCGCCCGCGATGTCGTCCGTCGCCGTCGTCTCGCAGAGCGCCTCTTCACCGATACATTTTCCATCGCCAATGCAGAAGCCGATTCACAAGCCTGCAAATTCGAGCACATTATCAGTCCGGAGCTCGACGAGCGGATCTGCTCCTTCCTCGGCCATCCGAAGACGTGCCCTCACGGTCGCCCAATCCCCCCCGGCCCCTGCTGTGCTTCGGCGGGATCCACCGTAAACAAAAGCTCTTGATGCCCATTCCTCTCGACATTCGCAAGAAACCAATCGATGTGAAAGTTCATGTTTCCACAGGCACCGGAATAGACATCACTTGGTCCGACGCCCATTCAAGTCACTACGCTTTTGCCTATCTCAGGGAGCACTGTCCCTGCGCCACATGCAAGGAAGGCCACGGCGAACATGCCCGGGGCGGCTCGGGTACGGACTCTGTCTCGTCCGCCCTGCCCATGTTTAAGCCTAAGGTTTCTGCACGGTCTGCCGCCGCCGTGGGCAGTTACGCCGTGCAAATCGAATTCACCGACGGCCACGCTACAGGCATCTTCAGCTTTGAGCATCTCCGCGAGATTTGCCCGTGCGATGTCTGCGGCCACGAATTCCGCGCCGGACAGCGCGCGTGATTCTTGGAGTTGCTCCTAGTGCACATTTCGCAATCTCATCGCTCGCATCCGTCTTTATTTTTCGCACCACTCGACGTATAGTCGTTTTCCACATTTCTTTCGTTCATGTCTTCGAGTCCAACAGCCCCCGGAGCGCCTAGAACCTCTGCGCGGCCGGTCGTCAACGTGCTCGTCGCCACCACGGCGATGCTCAGTTTCATCTCCTTTTGGCGTGCTGGTGCCATCGTCCTCAACGACCTCGCTTCCTCCGCATATTACGCCGGCGGTGACGCCGAGCAGGTCATCGGCAAGTCCGCTCCCTGGTTCATACTTGCCGTAATGCTGCTTTCCTACTGCGTTTCGCTCATCTATGTCGAAAGTTGCAGCATGTTCGTCCGTGGCGGCGTGTATCGTGTCGTCAAGGAAGCGATGGGTGGCACGCTGGCCAAGTTCTCTGTCTCCGCGCTAATGTTCGATTACGTCCTCACAGGCCCGGTCAGCGCTGTCGCAGCGGGACAATACATCGTCGGTCTTGCCAACGATTTCTTTCAGTACCGCCACATGCACATCTTTCTGCCCGCCAACGCCACATCCATGCTCATCGGCATCATCGTAACGTTCTATTTCTGGTGGCAGAACATCAAGGGCATTCCCGAATCGAGCGAAAAAGCTCTGCGCATCATGTATCTGACCACGGTCATGGTTGTGGTCCTCATTGCGTGGTGCTGCTATACGATCTGGGTTCGCGGGGTGCATTTTCCGCCTGCCCCGTTGCCGCAAAATATGATTCTTGGCAAGGATGCGTTGGGCTGGCTTGCGAATTGGCGTTTCGCCCACACCGTGACTCTCATCGCCATCTTCGTCGGCTTGGGCCACTCCGTTTTGGCCATGAGCGGTGAGGAAACGCTCGCGCAGGTCTATCGCGAAATCGAGCATCCCAAGCTTGCCAATCTCAAGAAAACCGCGCTGCTCATCGTCGTGTATAGCTTGTTCTTTACCGCGCTCGTTTCCATCTTCGCGGTAATGATCATTCCCGATTCCGTCCGCCCGCACTTTTTCGAAAATTTGATTGGCGGCCTTGCCATGAATTTGCAGGGTCCATTCGCCTTGCGCCTCGCGTTCCATGCGTTCGTCGTCATCGTCGGCATGTTGATTCTTTCCGGTGCGGTCAACACCGCGATTGTCGGCTCCAACGGCGTGCTCAGCCGAGTTTCTGAGGACGGTGTCCTTACCGATTGGTTTCGCGCGCCGCATCGCCGTTACGGAACCACCCATCGCATCATCACCAGTGTCGCCGTTCTTCAGATCATCACCATTCTCATCAGTCGCGGAGATTTCGCTTTTCTCGGCAACCTTTATGCTTTCGGCGTCACGTGGAGTTTCGCCATGAAAGGCTTGGCCGTTCTCGTCCTCCGCTACACCCATCCTCAAGATCGCGAATATCGCGTCCCTCTCAACTTCACCATTGCCGGAAAAGAAATCCCTCTCGGTCTCGGTGTTATCACTCTCATCCTTTTCCTCATCGCGTTCATCAATCTCTTCACCAAGCCTGAAGCGACCATCGCCGGCGTCATTTTCTCAGTGATCCTCTATGTTGCTTTTGTGCTTTCCGAACGCAGCGTCCGCAAGCGGCAGGGAACTACCCACGCCGCCGAACTCGACCAGTTCAATCTCGCTCAGGAAAATGATCTCACTCCCGCCAACCTCGGCGTCCGTCCCACCAACGTCCTTGTCCCCGTCAGCAACTATTACGCTCTGTACCATCTTCATTCTCTTCTTACGCGCCTGAAAACCGATGAGCAGGATGTCGTCGTCCTGCATATTCGCCTGTTGCGTCGCGCAGCTTCCGGCGAATATGACCTCAAACCCGATCAGCTTTTCAGCACCATCGAGCAGTTGCTCTTCACCAAAGTGCTGGCGATCGCCGAAAAGGAAGGCAAGCCGGTGCGTCTCGCTGTTGCCGCTGCCAATGATTTGTGGGAAGGCATCCTGCGCAGCGCTTCAAACCTGCAATCCTCTTCAATCGTGGTCGGCAGTTCTTCGAAGATGACTCTGGCCGAGCAAGCGCGCGAAGTCGGCCTCGCCTGGGAGCACATGCCCGAGCCGCGCCCACGGCTCTCTCTCGACATCGTTACCGCCGCTGGAGACGAGCATGTTTTCTACCTTGGTCCGCACGCGCCTCACCTCACCCCCAAGGAAATCGATCTTCTCCACGATATATGGTTGCGCCTAAGTGACGAACTGAAAGGCCAGGAAATCCACCATCACGACATCGTTCATTTCGCCCTCACGGAACTCGAGCGCGAAGTCGCCGAAGGTCAGGGCGAAGCGGTCCTCGAGCGTCTTCGCCAGCATCTTCAGGAAATCAAGGACCGCCGTTCCACCATCTCCTAGCGCGATAACCTCATGCCGCCACTTGCGCCGTGCAATACGCGCATTTCGATGCTTTCACGGGAATCTTCGACAGGCAGTACGGGCAATCCTTCGTCGTTGGCGCCGCAGCGGGCTCTGGCTTCTTCGTCCAGCGGTTCACTTGCCGCACTAAGAGGAAAATCACGAATGCGACGACCAGAAAATCGATCACCGTATTCAAGAACATCCCATAATTGATCGTCGCCGCGCCTGCGGCCCTCGCAGCAGTCAGCGTCGGATAACTCGTCCCTGAAATGTTCAGGAACAGGCTGTTGAAATCCACTTTGCCCAGGATCAGCCCGATCGGCGGCATGATTACGTCACTCACCAGCGATGTCACAATCCTCCCAAACGCCGCGCCGATGATGATACCGATGGCCATGTCCAGCACGTTCCCCTTCATCGCGAATTCTTTGAATTCTTTCAGCATGCTGCCTCCTCTGCTATTCTTCGCAGCGATTCGCACCGCGAAATTTGTTTCCTTTTGCGGGCTGAGCGCCCGGGAGCATCCTTTGCGCGCGCATTATACAGACTCCACTCCCCGCGCACCACTCAAAGCGAAGGCGTGCATCTGGAGCTTATTTCGTTCGCGAACTTCTTCTGAGAGGACCTTGCTATGGATAAAAATATTTCAGCTTTTGCTCGTGTTTTTTTCCGTTGTTTGGCTGTTGTGCCCTCGGCTACGGTCAATCGCCAGGCCTGCCTGCACGGCAATCACGGCGAACGCGTTCAAATCATCCACCGTGAACATTCCCCGCCGCGAAAGATTGTCCACATACAGCAGCCCGCGCAGTTTCTTCCCGATTCCCAGCGGTGCGCACATCGCTGACTGGATTCCCGCGCGCACGATGCTCTTGCTCGCGGCAAATCGCGGATCTGCTTGTCCGTCGGAAACCAGCATCGGCAAACTCGCTTGCATCGCCTGCCGGATGACGCTCTGTGAAATCGTGAGCTGCGGCACGAGCTCTTCGCCTGCGTCCTTCGGCTTCATTCGGTAGCGGATTTGCGCTGGCTGGAAAGTGTATCCGCCTTGGCTGAAATCAATGTGCTTCCCGGGTTCCTCTTGCAGTAGCATCACGTACCCGCGCTCCGCGCCCTCGATTTCCAGCGCAAACTCCAGCGCCCGCCGTGTCACCCGTTCGACAGAGTTCAATTCCGCCAGTTCGTTTTTCACGCGCTCCAGCAGCTTTAGCAATCGATTTTCCTTATCGGATGCGTTCGCGCGCGCTCCGCCGCCCATCCGCCGTGCGCTCTCCGCGATACGCGCATCGCCTACTGCCTCTACCATCAGATTCGATCCCGTATATGCCGATCGTGCCTGCTCGCTGAGCGCTTTCGCTACTCGTTCCGGCAGTTTCGCCGTTCCGTAGGTGGTCAGTTTTCTTTCCGCCGAATCCTCGAACCGCAGCCGGAAAATACCCACCGTAATTTCGTCATTTCCGCGCAGGTTCGCTTCCTTTGTCAGCACGCCGTTCACTTTCACGCCGTTTGAGCTCTCGCGGTCAACGATTTGCCATTTCCCATCGATTGTCGTGCGCATCACGGCGTGGATCCGTGAAACGCTCGGATCATCGAGCATGATATTGCTCGATTTCGCCCGCCCGATCGTCACTGGTCGGTCGCCGGCGAGCTCAAACACTTGCGAGCTGTGTCCGCTCTTGTGAATCACGATGCGAGGCATGTGCGAACTCCGCCTTAATCTTCCTGGCCTCGCGTTCGTCATTCAAGTTCCACATTGCTGCCTTTGCCGCATGCATAACATCGGTGTCTCCTGTTTCGACTGTTCCAGGCTGGCAGTTTTTTCGCGAGTTCTAAACTCTGTCCTCCAACCGCCGCCGTGCTAAAATACCTTTCTTTGTTTTGAGTCGCGGCATGCCGTGGCGTAATCCAATGGCTGAGGAGTTTCGAGTGCACAAAGTTGTCATCATCGGAAGCGGCTGTGCAGGGCTCACCGCTGCCATTTACGCCGCGCGCGCCAATTTGAAGCCCGTCATCATCGACGGTTTCGAGCCCGGCGGCCAGCTCACTCTTACGACCATGGTGGAAAATTTCCCCGGCTTCCCCGACGGCATTCTCGGGCCCGAACTCGTCGAAGCAATGCGCAAGCAGTCTCAGCGTTTCGGTGCACATTTTCATTCCGGTGCCGTCTCGGCCGTCGCGTTGAAGAAGCATCCGTTCAAAATTGAAGCGGGCAAGGAAGTTTTTGAAACCGAGACACTCATCGTTGCTGCCGGAGCTTCCGCGCGACTCCTCGGCCTCGAATCCGAACGCCAGCTCATCGGCCACGGTGTTTCCACTTGCGCCACGTGCGACGGCTATTTTTTCCGCGACAAGGATATCGCCGTCGTTGGCGGCGGCGACACGGCTATGGAGGAAGCGAATTTCCTCACGCGTTTTGCCAGGAAGGTCACCATTCTTCACCGCCGCAAGGATTTTCGCGCTTCGAAAATCATGCTCGATCGCGCTCGAGCCAATCCCAAAATCCAATTCCTGACGCCCGTCGCCATCGAAGACATCTCCGATCCTGCCAAACAAAATGTCGAGGCTGTCGCTCTCCGCAACACCGAAACGAAAGAGAAGTCCGTTCTTCCGATCAGCGGCCTCTTCGTCGGCATCGGCCACGAACCCAATACAAAAATCTTTCGCGGCCTCCTCGACATGGACGAAAACGGTTATCTCAAGACGCATCACGGCAGCCGCACCAACATCGAGGGCGTTTTCGCCGCCGGTGACGTTCAGGACAAGGTTTACCGTCAGGCCGTCACGGCCGCAGGTTCCGGTTGCATGGCAGCGATAGACGCGGAAAAATTCCTCGAGGCCCAATCCCACTGATTTCCATCGGCCCAACTCGTGGCTAATGCCTGACGCTCGCTCCTGCTTCCACTTCGCGCCCTTGCCTCGGAGCTGTCACTGATGCTCCGCTCGATTCTCCTCAAGCTCTCGCAGAGTCCGCGCCTCGCCCGCTTCGTCATTCACAACGCCACCAGCCGCCGCATGGCCCGCCGCTTCGTCGCCGGAGAAACGCTCGACGACGCCGTCTCCGCCGCTCGCGCGCTGAATCAGGCTGGCCGCCTCGTCACGCTGGACTGCCTCGGCGAAAGCGTTTCCACCGAAGCCGAAGCGCGCCGCGCCTCCGAAACTTATATCGGAATGTTCGACCGCATCGCCGCAGAAAAACTCAACGCCAATGTCTCGCTCAAGCTCACGCAGCTTGGCCTTGACCTCAGCGAATCACTCTGCGAAGACCTCCTCGCTCAAATCGTTCAGCATGCTGCGGCGCAGGGCAATTTCGTTCGCATTGATATGGAAGCTTCCGCTTACACTGCGCGTACCATCGAAATCTGCAAGCGTACCCGCGCAAAAAGCGATTCCGTCGGCACAGTTCTCCAGTCTTATCTTTTCCGCACCGAGCAAGACGCGCGCGATCTCATCGCCGCGCGCTGCCGCATCCGCCTCGTCAAGGGTGCCTACAAGGAGCCGCCCTCGGTCGCCAATCCGAAAAAATCCGATGTCGATGCCAACTACGCCCGCGTCATGCAGTTGCTGCTTCCGAGCGGCATTTATCACGCTATCGCCACACACGATGAGCGTTTGCTCGACGCCACCAAGAAATTTGCTGTGCAGAAGGGAATTCGCAACGATCAATTCGAATTTCAGATGCTCTATGGCATCCGCACCGATTTGCAGGAGCAGCTCGTCCGCGAAGACTATCGCTTGCGCGTCTACGTTCCCTATGGCTCCGACTGGTTCCCGTATTTCATGCGCCGCCTCGCCGAGCGTCCCGCCAACCTCTGGTTTTTCCTCTCCAATCTCTTCCGCCGCAGCTGATTTCTCGTCGGCTCTGTGTATCTTTCATTTTCTGCTGTCTCGTCATGCCTTCCGGCATACCGTCACGCCGTCGCGCAGCGGAATCATCACCGGAAACAATTGTTTCGACGCGTATACTGCGCGATTGAATTCCTGCACGCCGCGCGTCGCCGCGTCCTTTGCGCGCCGCGTCACGCGCCCTGACCATAGCGTGTTATCCGTCACCAGCAGCCCCTTCGATTTCAGCCGCGGCAGCGCCTTCCGCAGTGCCGCCGGATACTGGTCCTTGTTTACGTCGATGAAAATCAAATCGAACAGTCCTTTCGTCCGGTCAATCATCTTCAGCGCGTCGCCGGTCATCACTGTAATTCGCCGCTCGACGCCCGCTCGCCGGAAATACTCCTTCGCCCGCTTCGCATTCGCCGGATCGCCGTCCGTGTAGTAAATCTCCGCCTTCGGCCCCGCCGCGCGCGCCAGCCAGATCGTCGAATAACCGATCGCCGACCCCATCTCGAAGATCCGCCGCGCGCCGGAAATCTGCGCCAGCAGATAAATCATTCGCGCCACCGCCGGCCCGATGATCGGCACGCTATGCTTCTCCGCATAACGCTCCATTTCTGCGATCACCGCATCGCGCTTCGGCAAAATCCCATACAAATATTTCTCCACTGCCGGATTCGTTATCCCTGCCATTCGCTTCTCCTCCTCCGAATGTCCGTCTTCGCTTCTTGCGTGATATCACGCCTCCGCGCTTCGTCCCGACATGTTCTTTTCGCTTTGCCGCGTTCCATTTCTTCGCACTGACTCTCCAGTTTGACGTATACGTCGTCCGCCTTCGTGTAAGATGATCGCATGGAACAAAACTTGACTCGTACTCTATCGCTTCTTGAACGTACTCCCGCTTCTCTCGACGCGCTTCTCCGTGGCCTGTCGGCGGAATGGACGTCGCAAAATGAAGGCGAAAATACCTGGAGCGCTTACGGCGTCGTCGGCCATCTTATCCATGGCGAGCGTACGGACTGGATGCCGCGTGCGCGCATGATTCTGAAATATGCCGAGACGCAGACATTCGTTCCCTTTGATCGTTTCGCACAGTCACGTGAAAGCCAGGGAAAATCGCTCGCGCAGCTCTTGGACGAATTTTCGCGTCTGCGCGCCGAGAATCTAGCCGAGCTTCGCGCGATGAATCTTCAGCCGGAGGATTTTGCGCGCCGCGGCCGCCATCCCGCGCTCGGCACGGTCACCATGTCGCAGTTGCTCGCTGCCTGGGTCGTTCACGACTTGACGCACCTGCACCAAATCTCGCGCATTCTCTCGCATCAATATCGCGATGCCGTCGGCCCGTGGGCGAAGTTCCTCGGCGTACTCCAATGTTCCGGCCATAGCGCATCTTGATTTATTTGCGCTGCGTCTCTTGCCCGACGCTCTCTCCCGGCTTCAGTGCGTGAATCTCCAGCCCTGAAATGTCCTGCGTCAATCTCTTCAACTCTTCCGGCGATCCTGTCAGCGCCGGAAACGTCGCGAAGTGCATCGGAATAACGTGCATCGCTCCGAGCAGTCGAATCGCCAGCGCCGCCTCGCGCGGCCCCATCGTATAAAAATCCCCGATCGGCAGCAGCGCCAGCTCCGGCTTGTAAAGTTCGCCGATCAATTTCATGTCGCTGAAGACCGCCGTATCGCCCGCGTGATAAATCGTCATTCCTCCCGGCAGCCGGATCACATATCCGCACGCTTCGCCCCCGTAAATAATCTTGCCATCGTCCTCGATTCCGCACGAATGTACCGCGTGCGTCATCGTCACTTCGATTTCGCCCGCCTTCTGCGTCCCGCCCTTGTTCATGCCCGACGTATTCTTCACGCCCTTCGACTCCAGCCACGCGCATGTCTCGTAAATTCCCACAATCTGCGGCGAAAACTTTTTCCCAAGTTCCACCGCGTCCGCGATGTGGTCGAAATGCCCGTGCGTGATCAGCATTGTATCGACGCGGTCGAGTTTCTTCAGTTCCGCCGGGCACCCTGGATTCGTCGCGATCCACGGATCGACCAGAATCACTTTCCCGCTCGCCGTCGTGATCTTGAACGCCGCATGTCCCAGCCAGGTCAGTCTATTTCCGCGAGTCTTCAGCATGATGGCCTCCTGGAATGTCCTCGTGTGAAATGATCTGGATTATTTGCCGCTCTTCGTTGCGAACGGATTCGCGTTTTTCAGCAAACTCTCGATTTCCTTTTCGAAATTCGCGCGCGTCTGCGGCCCGTAAAACTGCGCGTCCATCACGCCGTCCCGCCGGTAGAAAATCGTTGAAGGCAGCCCGCCGCTCCACGCGCGATCGATCACTGCATCGAGTGTTCCCGCCGGCGTCTTGGGATCTTTCTGGTAATTTGGAAACACCGGTCGGTAAATCGTCAGAAAATCCGCAATCGCGCCCGTCGTCGAGGCTTCGTCGAAGCTGATCCCTTCGAACACCACGCCCTTCGGCTGATATTCCTTCGCCACTTCGATCAGCAGCGGATATTCCTTCCGGCAGGGAACGCACCACGTCGCCCAGAAATTCACCACCAGTAATTTGCCTTTGTGCCTCGCGACCAGCCTTTGATACCCGGCGGCGTCAATCAGCGGCAGTGGCCCTTTTTTCGTCGCCGTTTTCGCCGTCGCATCTCTGGGCGCGATGCACACCGCGCACATAAGACCTAGCGCGATTGCAAGCGCGCCGCGCCCAAGCCAAATTCCCATCACGCGCATTTGCTTCGCATTCATCGCGCATCATTTTCTCTCGCCCGCGCTCTGCGCGCAACCGTGCTCGAATTCCTGCCGTGATGCCTTTCCGTGTGGTCCATTTTTTGCGTTTCGTGTGCGCACTGGCGCACACAGCAAAGGGCGTAGCCTTTGCCTTTTCTCGTAGGGGAGGGGCTTCAAACCCGTCCGGGCGAGGCTCCGTCTCGCCTCAGCTTGGTTCGCGCTCATCCAATTCGCAGATCGCGGCGATGGCATTCCGCTGGCCGTTAGCCATTCTTCGCTGCAATGTCACCGTAGACGATTTTCACGTACACAAGAAAAGACTTGCGCCAATTTCCGGCTTGCGCTTAGAATAGAAAGATTATTCTGGGATTGTGTGACCACCTGCATTGAAATCTCCCTCGTATCGAATTGATTTTATCCGTTTGCCAGCTTGAGCTAGGATTCCAGAAAGAATGGAAGGAAATCAGCCTTCGCGCGTCGCATCGCGCGTGCCGGAGCCTATTCGTACCGCAGCGCAACCATCGGATCGACTCTCATCGCGCGCCGCGCGGGGATATAGCAAGCCAGCAGCGCAACGCCAAGCAAGAGAATTGCCACCACAAAGAAGGTCAGCGGGTCCGTAGCGGAAATGCGATAGAGCATACTCGCCATCAGTCGTGTGAGCAGAAGTGCCGCGACGATGCCAATGCATAAGCCGAAAAGCGCGAGCTTTGCTCCTTGCCCCAGAATCAAGCACAGCACGTCGCGCGGCTGCGCGCCGAGCGCCATTCGGACTCCAATTTCGTGTGTGCGCTGTGCCGCCGAATAGGAAATCACGCCAAAAATTCCAACTGCCGCAAGCACAAGCGCAATCGCGCTGAACGAACCGAGCAGCAACGTGCGAAATCGCTCCTGCGCAATCGATTTGCCGATCATGTCCGGGAACGACGCGATGTCCGTGATCGGCAGGTCTTCGTCAATAGCGTGCGTTGCCTGCCGAATTCCCGCCGCCACGCTCGTTGCGTTCAGCGAGCTTCGCACCACGATTTCGCCTCCGTAAAGAGGTGCCTGCGCGAAAGGCACGTACATCATCGGCCCCGGTTTCTTTCCAAGCGATTCGTCGCGCACGTCGCCGGCGATGCCCACGATTTCGCGCGACACGTCGCCGTTTGGCGGAAATCCGAATTTCATTTGCCGTCCGACGGGATCTTCATTCGGGAAATAGCGCTGCGCCAGTGTTTCGCTGATGATCGCGATTTTCGGATTGGATGGCGAATCTTGGTCCGTAAAAAATCGCCCGCGCAGCAGCGGGATTCGCATCACGCGAAAATAATCCGGACTCACCGTCGCATAATCCGCAGTGTTCGATTTTCCCGGCGGCAGCGACGGATTCCCCGCAATGGTGAACGGGAAAGTAGCTTCGCCCTGGCGATCCATCGGCAGCGGTGCCGCCAGCGCGGAATCCTCCATGCCGGGCAGTGCATGAAGCCGCGCCAGCAGTTCGTTCGCGAAAGCGCTCCATTGTTGTGGAGTCGAGTATTGGAATTGCGGAAGCGAAATCTCCGCTTCGATGACATGGTTCGGATCGAAGCCCGGATTCACAGCTGTGACCAGCGCAAAGCTGCGAATCAGTAATCCGCCTGCGACCAGCAGCACCATCGCCAGAGAAATTTCCGCGACGGCCAGGAAGCTCCGCACGCGCTGTCCGCCACGCTGCCCGCCGCGTTCGCCGCCTTGTTTGATCTTCGTCTGCAAATTGGACGGCGTCGCCAGCAGTGCAGGCGCGAGCCCAAACGCCATCGCCGCAGCAAGCGACAGCACCAGCGCAAACGCCAGAACGGGTTCGCCAATATGAATCGAATTGATCTGCATAACTTCCGGTGGCAAGAAAGGCCGCAGGATCCAGACGCTCCACAGAGCAAGCAGCACGCCGGCGATTCCGCCAAGCAATCCCAGCAAAGCACTCTCCGTCAGCAATTGCCGGACAATCCGCGCTCGCCCTGCGCCAAGCGCAATGCGCACGGCAATCTCTCGGCTCCGCGAAGTCGCTCGCGATAGCAGCAGGTTCGCGATATTCGCGCAGGCGATCAGCAGCACCAGCCCGACCGCACCCAGCAAGATCAGCAGCGCGGATTTCATATTTCCGACGACCGCCTGCCGGTACGGCTGAACTCGAATCGTGAGTCCGGAATCTTGCGGGGGAAATTCTTTGGCCAGCCGCTCCGCGGCGGTCGTCATTTCGGCCTGCGCTTGTTCCATGCTAATCCCAGGTTTAAGCCGCGCAATCCCGCCCAGCGCGCGCACGCCCGGCTGCTTCAGAAAAGGTCCGATAAGCGGGTCCTGCGCGGCGGCAATCCATACATCCTGCCGCGCTGCACCGTCGGGATAGTGAAAGCTCGCCGGCAAAATTCCGACCACCACGAACGAACGCATGTCGAGATTGATGGACTTGCCGATGACGCCAGGATTTGCGCCGAACCGGCTGCGCCAGAGATTTTCGCTCACCATCGCCACTGGCGCCGCGCCTGGCTTGCCATCTTCGGGCGCGAGCGTCCGGCCCGCGAGAGGCTTTGCGCCAAGCAGAGAAAAAATCTCCGGCGTCACATCCGCTGCGTTTACAATCGAAGGCTCACCCGCTCCGGTCAGCGTGAGATCATGAAACGCATTGCCCGCCATCTCGCTGAACACGCGGTTCTGCTCCCGGCACTCGCGCAAATCTCTGTACGACAGCGCCGAAAGCGCATCCGGCTGTTTCACTGGCGCGTTGAACACGAAAACGAGCTGATCGGCGTCGGGATACGGAAACGCTCGCAAGAGCACGGCGTCCACGATGCTGAAAATCGCCGTGTTCGCGCCGATGCCTAGCGCCAGCGTCAACACTGCCACAGCCGTAAACCCCGGCGACTTCCGCAGCATGCGCACGCCATAGCGCAAATCCTGCAAGAGCGATTCGAGCAAGTTGATGCCCCGCGCTTCGCGGCATTCTTCTTTCGTTTTGTCCACGCCGCCGAACTCCATGCGCGCGCGGCGCAGCGCCTCTTCGCGCGAAATGCCTGTGCGAATCAAATCCTCGGCGCGCGCTTCGATATGAAAACGCAGCTCCGTCTCCATATCGCCCTCAGTGCGTGACCGATGCACGACGGCCCGCAGCCAGAATCGCAACCGCATCAGCGTCTTCATGTTTCCTCTCTGCGCGTTACTCGTATCGCAGCGCCACCATGGGCTCGACCCGCATCGCGCGCCGCGCAGGAATCCAGCATGCAGTCAACGCCACAGCCATCAGGAGAAGTGACACGCCGGCATACGTCGGCGGATCCGTCGCGCTCACGCCCACAAAAACATCTCCGAGCGCTCGCGCAACCACGAACGCGAGCAGCAATCCGATGCTCACGCCCGCGAGGATAATGACGATGCCTTGTCGCAAGACCATTTTCAGGATGTCGCCCGGCTGCGCGCCGAGCGCCATGCGAATGCCGATTTCGTGGGTGCGCTGGCTCGCCGAATACGAGATGACGCCATAGACCCCGACAATTGCAAGCGTCATTCCAAGCAAGCCGAGAACCCCAGCCAGCACAGCTCCGAACTGGAAGAGCAGGATGCCGTTCAGCGTATCCAGCGCTTCCTCCATTGTCTGCACGTCGAACAAGGGAAGACCCGGCGCCAGCGAATCAGTCACGCCTTCGATTGCAGAAACCATCGGTTCCGGCGCCACGGCGGTGCGCACCTGCAGCGTCCCAAACGGACAGACATCCTGCGTTATCGGCACGAAGAAATAAGGATCGACCGGTCCCGTAAGATTTATAAACCGCGCGTCTTTCGCGATGCCAACCACCTCCAGCGGCACTTCCTTTGCTCCGCTCGCAGATTTTGTTGTTTCGCTGGACGACTGAAATTTCCGGCCGATCGGGTCCTCATGCGGCCAGAACTTTTTCGCCATCGCTTCGTTGACAATGGCGACGCGCAGTGATGTTTTCGTGTCGGACTCATTGAAGTCGCGGCCCCGCAGCATCGGGATGTGCATCGTTTGAAAGTAGCTCGGCGAAATCATGCTCTCGTTGACCTGTGGAGCTGGTTGGTTCGGCGGCGGCTGATAACCCTCGACGCTCAGCGTCCCAGCCGTGGTGATATAGCCGAACGGAACCGCGAACGCCACGCTTGCGGACTGCACGCCCGGCATCGCGCGGACGCGGTCCAGCAGGTTCTTGTAGAACGTCACCGCCTGGTCATCTGTGTAATCCAAGTTGTGGGGGTCCATACTGAAATTCATGACGTGATTTGGATCAAACCCGAAATCGGTCTTCTGCACCGCTCCCAGGCTGCGCGCGAAAAGCGCGGCGATGACCAGCAGCGCCAGCGAGCCGCTGACTTGCGCGATGACCAGCGCGCTGCGCAGCCGTTGTTTGCCGGACGCAATTCCGCGGCCGCCCTCGCGCAGAATTTGGCTGATATCCGAACGGGAAGCTCGCAACGCCGGAATGATTCCGACAATTACGCCCGCGAATAATGCGACGCACAGAGAGAATGCGAAAACGCGCCAGTCAAAACCGAAATTGAGAAAGACCGGGATGGTGGACTTCAAATTGATGCCCGCCACGGCGCCGCTGGCCCAGATTCCCAGGAGAATGCCTGCTGCGCCGCCAAGCAGGGCCAGCAGAACGCTCTCTGTCAGCAGTTGGCTGATGAGCCGCTTTCGCGAAGCTCCCAACGCCGCGCGCATGGCCATCTCGTGCTGCCTCGTCGAGGCGCGCACGAGCAGTATGTTTGCCACATTCACGCACGCGAGCAGGAGAACAAGCAGTGTCAGTGCCAGAAATATTGTTCCCACTTGCACGATCTGCGAGCCGGACTCTGGGTCAGGGCGCGAACGAAGCTCAGGAAATGCGCTGAATCGAATGCCATCGTCCACTGTGGGATATTGGGCCGAGAGCCGTTGCCCGATCACGGCAAGTTCCGCATTGGCTCGCTTCAGGGAAACTCCCGGTCGGAGCCGAGCCACTGCGAACCCTCCATTCCGCGCACGATCGGTCATAAAGCCGGGGTTGCGGCCGGAGACGGCCAGCATCCCGTAGGGGATGTAACCCTGTACATCTAAGAGTGCTTGCACTCCATGAAACCCTTGGGGCGCAACGCCGACGATCGTGAACGGATGGCTGTTGATCGATACTTTTTCATGCACGACGCTAGGATCGCCGCCAAATCTCGATTGCCAGTAGGAATAACTGAGCACGAGAACAGGATCTGCGTCCACAACCTGCCCTTCGGAAGGAAGAATCAGCCGCCCCAGTGCGGGTTTCAGCCCCAGCATCGAAAAGAAATTTCCCGTAACGTAATTCGTCAGAATCCTTTCGCCTTTGCCATTCACCGCCAGCGAGTCGAGTCCAATTTCGGACCCAACCACACCGGAGAAAGCGTTCGTCCCCTGATTCTGTATATCCTGAAGATTCGGATACGACATCTGATTTTGCAGTGGTCCGCTCTTTTGTTGATACGCCAGAACCACAAGCTGGCCAGGCTGAGCAACGGGAAGCGGCCGCAGAAGCAGCGAATCGACGATGCTGAAAATCGCCGTGTTGGCGCCAATGCCCAGCGCCAGCGTGAGAACAGCAATTGCCGTAAATCCCGGCGATTTGCGCAGCATGCGCACGCCGTAACGCAAATCCTGTAGCAGCGATTCGAAGATGCTGATCCCGCGCGCCTCGCGGCATTCTTCCTTCGCTTTATCCATGCCGCCAAACTCCATCCGTGCTCGCCGCAGCGCTTCCTCGCGGGAAATGCCCGTGCGAATCAAATCCTCGGCGCGCGCTTCGATATGAAAACGCAGCTCCGTATCCATATCGCCTTCCGTGCGTGAGCGATGCAGGACAGTGCGCAGCCAAAACCGCAACCGCTTCAACGTCTTCATACAGCCTCCGTGAAAATCATTCGTACCTCAGCGCCACCATGGGGTCGACGCGCATGGCGCGGCGTGCGGGAACGTAGCAGGCGAGCAAGGCGACAATCGCCAGCAAAATTGTTACGCCAACGAATGTGAGCGGATCTTTGGCGGCGACGCCAAACAGCAGGCTTGCCATAAGCCAGGTGAGCGCTAACGCCGCGACAATGCCAGCGCCGATCCCCCACAACGCCATCCGCATGCCTTGCCCCAATACGAGTCGAAGAATATTCGTTCGCTGCGCGCCCAGCGCCATGCGAACACCAATCTCATTAGTGCTCTGGCTGACGACGTAGGATATGACTCCATACAACCCCAGCGCCGCCAGCAAAAGAGCGCCTAAAGAAAAAGCAGCCAAAAGTCGCAAGGAAAGGCTCCGCGTTGCTTGAGAGGCTTGAACCATCTCGTCCATGGTTTGCACGTGATATACGGGAGAGTCCGGCATGGCTCCATGAATGGCGGATTCCACGGAATGCGCGAGGCTGAGCGGAGCGACACTCGAACGAACGAGAAACGTCGCACCGCCAGTCGGCTGCTGGTCTTGCGGCTGATAAATATCATCTCCGAAGGCAGCGTCGAGGCCGCCAGCCTTCACCGTACCCACTACGCCGACGATTGTCACAGCCTTTACCGAGGGATCATTGAAATCCCGTACGGCAAGCTTGATTTGGCTGCCGATGGGGTTTTGGCCCGGCCAATAACGCTGCGCGATCTCTTGATCGATCACAGCTACGGGCAGCGAATTGTCATTGTCTGCCGGCGTGAAGGTTCGGCCCGCAATCAGCGGAACGCGTAGAGTGCGAAAGTAATCCGGGCTGACAGATACGGTGTGCACCACCCAAGGAGTTCCCGACGCGGGTGGCCGGCCTTTGATGGCAAAAAACGTCAAATTCCAGGACGGGAGCAGGGCGATGTCGGAGAAGGGAGCGGGAGATGCACATGCAACAGACTCAACGCCAGGAAGTTGCTGAATACGAGCGACTGCCTGGTCGAACAGCAGGGCAACCTGCGGGCGAGGAAGAATGGAAGCCCGTCCCAAGATGGCATCCATGGTGAGCAATTGATGAGTATCAAATCCGGGAGCGACGCGGAACAATTGCACCATGCTACGCATCATCAATCCCGCGCCAATCAAGAGTGCAGCCGCAAGGCCCACCTCCGTGATGACCAGAACTCTATGAGCGCGATTCCGGCCGCCGTGAACTTGATGAACGCCTGACTTCAGGGAGTTCTGGAGATTCATTTTCAAGCTCATCAGCGCGGGAGCGAGGCCGAAGAGCAATCCCGTGAGCAATGTCAGTGCCAGTGTGAAGAGCAACGCACTGCTATTGAGGGAAATAACTTTGGCGAAAGGAGAATTCGCCGGCATGAGCGCGGCAACCAGTTTTGTTCCCCACACTGCCAGCAATAGCCCCAGAATCGCACCGCCAAGGCTGAGGACCAAGCTTTCAACAATAAGCTGACGGAAAACCCTCCATTTGCCCGCGCCAAGTGCAAGTCGAACGGCGATTTCCTTTTGACGTCCTGCGGCTTTCACTAGCAGGAGACTCGCGATATTGGCGCAAGCGATCAGCAAGAGGAAAAGCACGGCCGCGGAGAGAATCAAAAGTGCGGGCCGGATATTCCCGACGATGCGTCGCTCCAGTGGAACCATAACGGCAATGCCGCCTGTGGTCTTCGGATATTGGTGTTCCAAGCGCAGAGAAATGGCGGACATATTGACGCGGGCTTTTTCGAAAGTGACGCCGGCTTTCAAACGGCCAACCGCATACATTCCCCAGCTGAACTGCCGCTCGGTCAAATTTTGCTTTGAAACGACCTGTTCAAACGGCAGCCAGATCTGGGTATGCGTAATTGCACCGAATCCTGCGGGCATTACTCCGACAATTGTCCAGCTTTTGTTATTGCGCTCGAGTGTCTGGCCAATCGCAGCAGGATTACCGGCAAAGTCATCCATCCAAAGACTGTGGGAAAGCACGGCGACTGGCGGCCCTCCCACGCTGTTTTCTTTCTGATCGAACGTCCGGCCAAGGAGTGGGTCTACACCCATAATGTCGAAATAACCGTCGGAAACAAAGCGCGCCGCAAGGAGATGTGGGTTGCTGGAATCTCTCTCGCCAAAGGCAATTTTGTAGTCGCTATATCCAGCTATTCCCGTGAACACATTGTTTTGGCTTTTCCAGTCCTGCATATCCAGCCAGGAAACATTGTTGTCGGGTACATCGAGTATTGATTCCGTGAACCATACCAGCCGATCCGGAGCTTTATATGGCAACGGATGGAGCAGAACAGCATCAACAACCGAAAAAATCGCTGTGTTCGCGCCGATGCCCAGCGCGAGCGTCAGCACCGCGACCGCCGTAAACCCCGGCGATTTGCGCAGCATGCGCAAGGCATAGCGCGAGTCCTGCATGAGCGATTCGAGCAAGTTGATGCCCCGCGCTTCGCGGCATTCTTCCTTCGTTTTATCCACGCCGCCGAACTCCATCCGTGCGCGGCGAAGGGCCTCTTCGCTCGAAACGCCCGCACGTATCAAATCCTCGGCGCGCGCTTCGATATGAAAACGCAGTTCCGTATCCATATCGCCTTCGGTGCGCGAGCGATGCGCGATAGCCCGCAGCCAGAATCGCAATCGTTTCAGCGTTTTCATACTTCCCCGGGTGACGTATGCAAAATGCCCGCAATCACGTCGGCCATGCGGTTCCATTTTTCCGCTTCGCTCAGCAATTGTCGTTTGCCGGCGGCCGTCAGGCGGTAATATTTCGCCTTGCGTTTGTTTTCCGATTCGCCCCATTCGCTGGCAATCCAGCCCTGTTGTTCGAGCCGATAAAGCGCGGGATAAAGAGAGCCTTGCAGAATCTCCAGACGGTTCTGCGAAATCTGCTGGATGCGTAGCAGAACGCCATACCCGTGCAGCGGCCCCAGCGAAACAGCCTTCAGAATCAGCAGGTCCAGAGTTCCTTGCAGCAGGTCGATTTGTTTGCTCACGGGCTTCTTCTCCTAGATAAACTAGGAAGCTACGACGATTCTCCTAGACTGTCAAGGAGAACTTTCGTCGTACGCCGGAAGGCCACGGAACTGCCCGCGCGTGCCTCTCGCCGCAACGCAAGATGGAATTTCTTTCGGATGGGATTTACTCAGCGCGGATTATTTGGCAGAATTGACACTGATTCATCGGAAGCGACGATCGCAATTACAGGGAGAGTTCAATGGCGTATGTGATTGCAGAGCCTTGCATCGGAACGAAGGATTCGGCATGCGTGGACGTTTGCCCGGTCGATTGCATCCACCCGCGCAAAGACGAAGCCAGTTTCGAAGCCGAAAAGCAGCTCTACATCAATCCCGACGAGTGCATCGATTGCGGCGCCTGCGTTCCCGTATGTCCGGTGACGGCCATCTTCGCCATGGAAGATTTGCCCGAGAAGTGGTCCAGCTACGCCGCAGCCAACGCCGACTGGTACAAAGCTAAGAAGGCATAACCTCTTTCGCACGGGATTTCACCGCAATGGAAATTCGCGGCGCCCGCGAAGGGGCTGCAATACATGCGGATTGGTGGTAAGTTAGTGACGTCTCTTACGGCTACCCAATGCCCCGTGCCTTCCGAGTCTTGGCTTTTGCCGCATCCTTGATTTTCAGTTTGTCCTTGGGGGCGATGTTCTCCCGCACTCCTCTTTTCGCGCAGGCAATTTCTCCGGGTGAAGTCACCGTGCATAGCTGGCCTTACAAGCCGCCGGCGCCCATTCTGAAAGTCGAGAGCAACACCGTCGAAGTCGGCACTGTGGTGCGCGATAGCAAAGGCCAGATTGTGCCTGGTCTGAAGCAGTCCGATTTCAAAATCTACGACGAGGGCAAGGAGCAGTCCATCTCCGCGTTTTCCGTAGAAACTCACCTCACGTTGGCGGAGGTGCGCCACGCAGCCGCATCCGCAAAGAGCGCACCCGCTGAGACTCCTCCGCCGCGCCCGCGTTTCGTTGCCTTGTTTTTCGACGATCTGAACACCACGTTCGGCGATATGCGCCACGTGCAGCTCGCCGCCGAGAACTTTGTCAAAACGGGCGTTGGCCCGAGCGACAAAGTCGCCTTGTTTACTTCCTCCGGTTCGCAGACGGTTGACTTCACGCCGAATGCGCCCGAAGTCATCAGTGCAATCGAGAATCTGAAGTTTCGCGGGCGCAGCATCGCAAGCCCCGGCTGTCCGCATATTTCGCCCTACGATGCCTATGAGATTGCCAATGAACCGCTTCCTCCAATTAGCGATCAAAACCCGCCAATGGGCTCTCCTACCTATGTGACAATTGTTGGCGAGGCCTATCAGTGCAATTGCTACGACGAGACAAACCTTGAGCCCATGTGTGTGAGCCAGCAAGAGCAGTTGGTTCAGACAGAATCGAAACAAATGTGGAGTTCCATCCGTGAGATGTCGCAAGACACGCTGAATAGTATCCAGGCGGTCGTCAATTACTTGACGAAAAGGCCGGGTGATCGTGTTTTGGTGCTGGCTTCCTCTGGTTTCATGACTCAGACACTGGAAACCGAAGTGGACACAATGGTGGATAACGCGCTCCGCGCCGGCGTGGTCATCAACGCGCTCGACGCCAAGGGCCTCTATACGGAGGTCCCAAACCAGTCTGAGATGGAAAGCCAATCCGTGGATATGGCCGACGCTGTGGCAGCGCATGAAACAGAAAGCCTCGCGCCAAGGCTGACCAGCCTGACCGGAGCCATGGTGGATTTCGCCGTCGGCACCGGCGGCCGTTTTTTTCACAATCGAAATGACCTGACCGCCGGATATTATTCTCTCGCCGCGGCTCCGCACATCGAATACCTGCTGGGTTTTGCGCCGGAAGAAGCGAAATTGAATGGTGCGTTTCATAAGTTGAAAGTGGAAGTCAATCTTCCCGGAAAGTTTGATGTCGAAACGCGCCCGGGCTATTTTGCCGTGAAAAGAGAAAAACCAATTCCTGCCGCGCCGACAACGCAGGAAATCATCGATCAGCAGGTCAAGGCCGCTGCTGACGTGGCTACCGCTCCCGCTACAGTGACCTACAGGCTTCAGCGCGCTGCCTCCGGATCGCAGGAACTCGTCGCCGAATTCCACGTGGATCTCAAAAATCTTCCCGTCGTGCAGCAGCAGGATCGCACGATGGGCGATATGGTGTTTGTCGCCGCGCTATTTGATTCGAATGGCGCGTTCGTCGAAGGCAAGGAAGCGCAGATGTCTCTCGCGCTCAAGGCCAATACGTTTGCGGACCTGTCGAAGACGGGCATAAAAGCCTCCATGGTTCTGCCCGCATCGCCCGGCACGTACCGCCTGCGCTTGGTCATGCGCGAAAGTGTGAAAGGCGAGCTACTTGCCCAGACGGACGCGGTCGCAGTCCATTAAATTCGAAGAGGCGGCAAAGAAATTCGATCCGTGAAGGGAAAACGAATGCCGGAAACTCCGCAGGAGTATTTGAAGCGCCTAAGCAACTACTTGGGCGATCAGGACCCAATCAAAGTCCAGCGAGCCACGGCGCAAAAGATCGCCGGCCTCATTCGCGGCATCCCAAGGAAAACATTGATGCATCGCCCTGCGCCCGGCAAGTGGAGCATCGCGGAAATCATCGCTCATTTGGCTGATGACGAGCTTGTCGGTGCCTATCGCATGCGCAAGATCCTCGAGCGGCCCGGTACGCCCATCGAAGCATTCGATCAAGACAAGTGGGCCGAAACAGGCAAGTACGCCAGGCGCGATGCCAAGAAATCGCTCGAATTATTTTGCACCATTCGCGAAGCGAACCTCGGCCTGCTGAAGCATCTCGATAGCGCGCAGTGGGATCTCTATGGCGTGCACTCGGAGCGTGGCGAAGAGGGAATTCGCACCATAGCCAGGCATTTCGCCTGTCACGACATCAACCACATGAAGCAAATCGAAGCGATTCTCGCCAAGGGCGGCGGCCGCGCGAAGCGGCGAGCCTAAGCCACGCGTTCATTTCTGCGCCGTTGGCGGTAGCGGACACTGCCGCGAAAATCGGTAGCGATTGCGGTTGAACCACCGGTAGCCTCGCCACAGCACCCAGTGGAATCCCGGTAGGCTAAAGATCGCATAGAATGGCCACGCCCACCAGATTCGCCGCGTCACGTAAAGATACGCATCCGCGCCCGATTCCACATGCCCGTCGCGCGTCTGCACGCGAATATCGTCAAGCAGTTTTTCGTCCGAAATCTTCAGCGTGCCATCGGCCGCTGCGCTTTGCAGATCTTTCAGCGCGAATCCGCGCTTGGCGATTGTCTTCTCCCAAACGTGAACCCACCAGTAGCAAAATCCGCAATCGCCGTCATAAAGAATCCAGCCGGATTCAGGAACCGTTGAAACGGATCTTAGATTCGATTGCATCACGAGATTCGCCCCAGTGAATGCAAGAATCGGTGCGCCTTTTGCGCTAAATGCTGAATTGGGCCGATGCCCCAAAATAGCAACAAACTGGTGACCACAGATAGCATCCACACCGCCCTCGAACACTGTATCGCAAGAAAGCTCGCACATCCCGCGAATCTTAATCGGCCTCATATTTTTCGCGCTTCGCCGAGTTTTTCCAGGAAGATTTTTTCACTCTATGCGCGCGAGTGGAACAGGCGTATAGTCAGAGCCGCTTTTGAAGGAAATGAGAAAATTCCGGTTAATTTCTTCGCTGGTTATCCGACATTGCCCATCTCCAAGGCAAATTCTTCTTAATGACTAAGCGAGAATTGAATGCCACGCCCGAAAGACCTTCTTCGACTTAACTTGGGCTGTGGGCTGCAGGTTGCGGATGAATGGGTCAATGTGGACGGGTCGTGGAATGCGAGGCTCGCCAGATATCCGGCGCTCCGACGCTTGCTTTCCTCGTTGCATATCATCGCGAGAGATAAGTCCGAGATTCCGTGGGACTCGAAAATCTTCATACACGATATTCGGAAGCCTCTGCCGTTCCCGGATGATTCGGTAAGTGCCGTATATGCTTCCCATGTTCTTGAGCATCTCTATGTTGAAGAGGGCAGAAGCTTGATTAGGGAGTCTTTCCGAGTTCTTGCCAGCTCGGGGATATTGCGTGTGGTGGTACCGGACCTGAATGCAATCGTGCGGGAGTATCTGGGAGAACGTCCGTTTGGACAACTGTCGGACGATCTCGCATCTCTGAATCCTGCGGATCGGCTCAACCAACGGTTATTGATGCGTTGGCCGACGCCGGGCAAGAACGGTTTGCTATATCGGATTTACAGCTCCTGGCAGGATTTCCATTCACACAAGTGGATGTATGACACCGATTCGCTCGTCGCTCTGTTTCAAACGGAAGGATTCGTGGAAGTTCAATCTAAGGACTGTCACAACAGCCGAATTGATGATATCGGGAAAGTGGAGAACCCGAGCCGGATTCTAAATGGCGGGGGAATTTGTGTAGAGGGCGTGAAGCCGCCATCGCAGCCGGTTGCCTAAATCTCGAACGCCACGTATTCGCCTTCGCGCGCCACTCCACCGAGCGTGCGCTTGCGGAGCTCATCGAACGTCGTTTCGAAAAGAATTTTTTCCACGGCCGAGTGCACGTCCTGCCACACTTGTTTTAGCCCGCACGAATTCACTTCCGGGCAGGAATGGTGGTTCTGCAAATCGATTTTCAGGCAGCTCGACCGCGAAAATTTGCCGTCCACCGCGCGCAGCACTTCGCCGATGGAAATTTCCTCGGGCCTCCGAGCCAGTGTGTAACCGCCGTGCACGCCGCGATGGCTTTCCAGCAGTTGCGCTCGCTTTAGAATCAGCAGGATTTGTTCCAGATATTTCAGCGGAATGTCGTGGTTCTCCGCGATCTCGTGGATGGTGACAACCTTAGGACGTTTCAAGCTGAGGTAGAGCACAGCCTTCGCTGCATACTCGCCCTTGGCGCTGATTCGCATCGCAAATGCCCGTTCGAAAGGATTCCACAGCGCATCCGCGGCTGTCAACTTACCCGGCTTCGGGTGGCGGTTCGTAAAACTTTTCCGTCGCGGCCGGTTCGCTCCGGCTCGATATTCTCCAACCCTCCTGTCTGCTTTATGTTAACGGAAATTCTCTTGCGCGCCGCAGGCGGATGCGGCATCGTATGGGATGCTTTTAGGTGTGAGGATAGGGGGCGGGCATTGAGCATACTCTCTCGCTTATTTCTGTGCGCGGCGGCCGTAGGTATCTTCGCCGCCGGAGCCGTTTCAAACGAGCAGCAACCTGCTCCCGCGCAGGCGCCTAACGTCCAGGTCATCGACATGACGGCGAGGAAATACAAATACACGCCGTCGACGATACACGTGAAAAGGGGAATGAAGGTCCAATTGCGCATCAAGGCGCTCGATCACATTCACGGATTTAAGATCAACGTCTATCCTGACGGCGCCGAAGCAAAGGGCGCACCCGGCCTGGAATTCTCCGACCCGGAGGATTGCTACCGCTTGCCGAAAGGCCAGGTGACCACTATCGAGTTTGTCGCCCACACCGCGGGCAGTTATTCCTTCAAATGTTGTGTTTTTTGTGGTCTCGGACACATGGGCATGAAGGGCGAGTTGATCGTCGACGACTAACGCCCGCGCCGCTCCGCTCCGCTTGTTGATTTGCGGCTATGGCGTCCGGCTCGTTTTGTTTCGCGCGCCAGTTGGATTTGAGGAAATCCGCGCCGCGTTTTCTTCTCGCCTCGTTGCAGGCTGGCGCTCCAGTTTCTTGCGTCGCGCCGCAATGCAGCAAGGCAAATCCCCTGGCAGGCGGCAGGAAATGTTTCGAGTTTGGCGAGTCCGGCTTCAAGCAGCGACTTCATCCCTGTGAAGTTCCCGCGATGGCAGTGATGAAATGCCGCCGCGAGCTGAATGAGCCCCTGAAGGAATGTTTTTTCAGGTTCAGCGGAGACCAGCCAGATTTCCTCCCAGGCTTCGTGCGCCTGGAAAAATTCGCCGGAATTGAACAGGGCAATTCCTCGCTGGAACTTTTCGAATTCGATTGCGCGTGAAATTGTGAAAATACCTGGCATGAAGTGCTGGCGCGCTTATAGTAGCAAATCGTTTTCTCCCGAAGGTGGTTTCCAGGAAAAATGACGGACATCGAAATTCAAATTCCCGCCGTGAAGCTCGGCATCGTGGAAGCGGATGGCGCCGCAGTCAGCCCCGCTGGCCCCGAGCTCGTTCGCGAAATCGGCGCCGTTTGCGAAAGCCTCCGCCGCAAATTCACGCTCGAATCGCTCGCCGAATCGGAATCCGTCGTTGCCGTGCGCGCCATGTTTCGTCGCTGGGGCGTCGATGCATCCAAATATCGTCCGTCTGCGGAAGCATTGCTGCGCCGCGTCGTGCAGGGCAAGGGGCTCTACAACGTTTCCAATATCGTGGATCTCAGCAATCTGGGCTCCATCGAAACGGGCTGGCCCTATAGCGTCTATAACCGCATAGCCATTCAGCCGCCTGTATGTTTGCGCCTCGGCGCAAATGGCGAAACGTACGAAGGCATTGGCCGCCGCGTTTGGCATCTCGCCGGACGTCCTGTGCTCGCCGATGCGGTGGGGCCATTCGGCAGCCCCATCAGTGACTCAACGCGCACTCAAGTCATCGAAGGAGTGAGCGAAATGCTCACGGTAATCTACGCGCCGGCCACTGCCTCGGACGCTGCAATTTCCGAGGCCGTCGCGAAGCAGGCGCAGCGTCTGAAGCTTTACGCGGGCGCGCGCGAGACGCGGTCGGGTCGCGCCGGCTGACTTTTGTACGTGGCGAGGCAGTCGCAATCTTAGCGCTCATGGTTCATCGCACGGTCGGTGGAAAGAGCCGCGCAAGCTGTGTATCCTGAAAGTTCTTTGTGGAGCGTCTTCGTGTCCCGTTTCAGTGTCGTTCTTCTCATCCATGCACATCAGCCCGTCGGAAATTTCGATGACGTCATCGAGCGCGCGTATCAATCCTCTTATCTTCCCTTCGTGCAATTGTTGTCCCAGCATCCCCTGATTCGCGTTGGTTTGCATTTTTCCGGCGGCTTGCTCGAATGGATCGAAGCGAAGCATCCCGAATATTTCGCCGACTTGAACAAGCTCGTCGCGCGCGGTCAGGTCGAAATGATCGGCGGCGGCTTTTACGAACCCATCCTCATCGCTGTTCCGGCGGAAGACGCGCGCGAACAGTTGGAGCGTCTGGCAGCGTATCTCGCGCAGCATTTCGGCAAACGTCCGCGCGGAGCGTGGCTCGCCGAACGCGTTTGGGAGCCGCAGTTGCCTTCTTTGCTCGCCTCTGCGGGGGTGAAATACACACTCGTTGACGATAATCACTTCCTCAGCGCCGGGTTCGATCCCGGCCAGTTGTTTGGAAGTTTTATCGCCGAAGATCAGGGCCACTCCGTGCAATTGATTCCCGGTCTGAAAGCGCTCCGTTATCTCATTCCGTATCGCGATCCCGAAGAGGTCATCGGCTTCTTCCGCCAGGCTGCCAGCGAACGCCCCGGCGGTTTTGCCGCCATGGGCGACGACATGGAAAAATTCGGAGTCTGGCCCGGCACGCACGATCATTGTTATAAAAACGGCTGGCTCGTTCGGTTTTTCAACGCTCTCGAAGCGAATCACGATTGGCTCGCCACCGTGCCGCCGGGCGAAGCGCTTTCCGCGCATGAGCCCATCGGTCGCGCCGATTTGCCCACATGTTCCTACGCCGAAATGATGGAATGGGCTTTGCCGACTTCTGCGCGCCTTCGTTATCAGGCCGTCGAGCGCGAATTCGCCTCGCGCCCCGACGTCAGCGCCTTCTTGCGCGGCGGCTTTTGGCGGGGCTTTCTGACGAAATATGCCGAAGCCAATCTGATGCAAAAAAAAGTCATCCTCGCGTCGCGCAAGTTGAAACAAGCGGAAGCGAAGCTCGGAGCAGCCGCTAAATCATCGATTCAGCTCCAGGACGCGAAGACCGATTTGCTTCGCGCGCAAGCCAATGACGCTTACTGGCACGGCGTTTTCGGTGGCCTTTACGCGCCGCATCTGCGTACCGCCGTGTGGCAGCCGCTCGTTCGCTCGGAAACTTTTGCCGATGCAGCTGCGCGTCCCAGTGGCGATTTTGCGGAGCTTGAGCATTTCGATCTCGATTGCGATGGCCGTGACGAGTTTTACATCACGACGAACCGTGCCGCCGTCCTGATTTCGCCCGCCGACGGAGCCACCGTCGAAGCCATTGATTTTCGCCCGCGTGGCGTCACCCTCATCAATTCTATGATGCGCCGTCCTGAGGCCTATCACACGCGCCTCGCGCAGGCGAGCGCCGCAAGCGGCCGCGTCGAATCGATTCACGATCAGGTGCGCGTCAAGGAGCCCGGCCTCGAAAAAAAATTGAAGTACGACCGCTGGCCCCGCCATTCGTTTCGCACCATGCTGTTTCCGCCGCAAAGATCGCAGGAGGATTACGAAAATCTGCGCCTGGGTGAAGACGCTGGCCTTGCTGGTGGCGCCTATCATGTAAAGGCCGCTACCGCCGCAAAATTGGCCTTGGAAGCCGCGACAAGTGACGGCCAATGGAAAGCGGAAAAATCGTTTTCATTTTCTGCGACGCCAGAAGGATTCTCCATCGCCTGCGATCTGGCGCTGCGTTATGCCGGAAAAATGCCGGTTACAATGGACGTCGGAATCGAGTCGGTCCTCAATCTCCTTGCTGCCGATGAACCGAACCGTTATATCGCCGCTGCCAACCGACGCTATCCTCTGCGCCATTCAGGTGTCGTGCCCGGGCCGCAGCTCTGCTTCGTGGATGAGTGGCAAAAAGTCGAAGTGCAGTTGCTCGCCGAAGGCGCCTCAGCGTTTTGGCTCGCACCCATTGAAACCATCTCCGATTCCGAAGAAGGATTCGAGCGCGTTTTTCAAGGCACACAAGCGCTCGCTGTCTGGCCGGTGGAATTTCAGCCCGGCGCGCTTTGGAGAGGTCGTCTAGTCCTCACCGTCTCGCCGCGCCGGTAAATTTGAATACGCGCGGTTGCCCCTCGCCGTGCCGCTCTGATAAAGTTGCTCGTAGTAGGAGGAACGAATGGCGGTCTCCAAGGAATTGCTGGATATTCTGGTTTGCCCGGTTTGCAAAGTCGATGTCAAGCTGACGTCCGATCAGAAGGGCCTGAAGTGCTCAAAGTGCCATCGCGTCTATCCGATTCGCGACGACATTCCCGTAATGCTTGTGGACGAAGCTCGCGTTGAGCCCTCGTGACATTTCTTCTCTCTTGCCCGCCTTGCCTTCTGGCGCCGAAGTTCTCATTATCCGGCTGCGCTCGCTGGGCGATGTTGTCCTGCTGACGCCTGCGCTCGCCGCGCTTCATGATTGGCGCGCGGATCTGCGCCTCTCCGTACTCGTCGAGCCCGTGTGGGCTCCGTTGCTCGAAGGGAATCCCGCCGTATCGGACATTTTGCTGATGCGCAATTTTTTCGCAGCCGCCCGCGCCTTGCGCCGCCGTCATTTCCCGATCGTCTATAACCAGCATGCCGGCCCGACGAGCGCATTCCTCACGGCCGCCATCGGCGCGCCACATCGCGTTTGCTGGACGCATCGCCAATTCTCGTTCGTTTACAACGTACTCATCGAAGATCCGCGCCAGAACATCCACACCGTCGAGCATCGCATGGGGCAATTCTATGCGACGGGCTTGCCTCGCGCTCCGATTCCGCCCGCTCGCCTTTATCCGTCGCCAAATGCTCGCGCTGCACTGGCCGCTCAATTGTCGCAGCGCGGAATCGCCGCCGGCGTGCCATACGCGGTGATTCGCCCGGGCGCGAAATATTTCACCAAGCGCTGGGCCATAGACCATTTCGCCGGTCTCGCCGCTTGGCTCCGCGAAAAGCATGGCATCGAGCCTGTGTTCAATATCGGCCGCGGCGATGAAGAAATCGCTGCTGAGACGCGCCGCGCTTGCGCCAATAAATTCGTCCTCCTCGACGCCCTCGATTTGCGCGAATTGATCGCGCTCATCGCTGGCGCGCGCATTTTCATCGGCAACGATAGCGGTCCCACGCACATCGCCGCTGCTCTTGCTCGTCCCACTGTGGCCATTTTCAGTTCCAGCAACTCCGTGCATTGGCGTCCGTGGCAAACGCCAAACCGCGTCGTGCAGCGTGATTTCGCCTGCAATCCTTGCAAAGGCGATCGCTGCTATGCATTTTCCGAGCCGCGCTGTATCTTGTCCCTCACGCCGGGAGAGGTGAAGGAAGCCTGCGCGGCGCTGCTCGCGGAGACTGTGAACGAAAAGCCGAGCGTGGCAAGCACAGCAGAATCGCGGCAGCCGAAAATCGCGGAACGCGGTGACAATTGAAGCAAGAATCGAGGCAGAACGAATGACCCATGACATCTCCCGCAAACGCGCGCTCCAGATCGTAAGTCGTATGCGTGGCCGCCGCCTGGCCGTTGTCGGCGATTGGATGCTCGATCGCTACGTCTGGGGCACCACCAGCCGCATCTCGCCCGAAGCTCCTGTCCCTGTCGTGGATTTCACCGAGCAGAGCGAATGCCTCGGCGGCGCGGGCAATGTCGCGGCGAATCTCGCGGCTCTCGGCGCACGCGTTGAAATTTTCGGCGCCGTTGGCAAAGACGAAGCCGGTGCCGGCCTGCGTCGCTGCCTGCGTGACCTGCGGCTCCCGGAGAAGGGAATTGTCGAGGTCGCCGGCCGTCCCACGACGCTGAAGACGCGCATCATCGCGCGCCAGCAGCAAGTCGTCCGCGTGGATCGTGAAGTGCGCGCGCATTTACCCGAGCAGGCCGAAGACCAACTCGTCAAGCGCATCCTGGCGAGTCTCAGCGGTCTCGATGCCCTTGTGATCTCGGATTACGACAAAGGCGTCGTCAGCGACACGCTCGCGGAAAAAATTCTCAGCTCATGCGCGAAGCGAAAAATTCCTTCATTCGTCAAGCCGAAATGGTCGCGTCTTCCGGTCTATCGCGGCGCGACAGTCGTCATCTGCAATCGCGCCGAAGCTGGCTTTCTCGTCGCTCACGCGCTCGATAGCAAGGAATCCGTGCACGACGCCGGCCGCAAACTCCTCGAGCATTTTGGCTGCGCCGCTGTCGTGATTACGCTCGGCGCGCAAGGTCTGCAATTATTCGAGCGCGATGACTCCGCTGGATTCCGCGTTCCGGCCATCAATCAGGAAATGCAAATCGTCATCGGCAAGCGCCCCGGCGCGAAAAGCGGACGCCAGGTTTTCGACGTCACCGGCGCGGGTGACACAGTGCTCGCCACCATGGCTCTCGCCAGCGCCAGCGGTGCATCGCTGCGTGAAGCTGCCATACTCGGAAATGCTGCCGCGGGAGTTGTCGTCGCCAAGCTGGGAACGGCGACGCTGACGCGCGAAGAATTGGCGGCTATTCTGCGCGAAGCCGCTACATAACGGGCGGCGGAAAACTCAGCGCGTGTGTCTGTGCGTTGACCCAAATCTCCACTTCGTGCGTCTTGAACTTGGCGTCCGAATCGTCCTTCGGAAACGGCGCCACGGGACTCAGCAAGATTCGTACGCTGATGCTGGTGCTGTTTTTCGGGCCATACGCTCCATCCATGCGATAGCTTTTCGTCACCCCGTAAAATCCGCCCGGACCCCAATCCTGCTGGAAATCGTGGAATGAATATCCCGGCATCGGCTTCCACAGTTCGTAAGCCTGTTGCAGATTGCCCGCCACGACGGCGTTGAGGAACGTCTCCACCGCTTTTTCTTCGGAATCGTAACGTACCCCGCGCCAGATCAGAAATGCGATGGCGAAAATGGCGAGCGCGCCAAGAAAAACATACCGTGGAGTTTTGGAAGGAGGCTTGTAATTTGCTGCGTCGAGGAGCGTCACCGTGTTCCCCCTTAAATCTGGCGCTTGAAGAGCGCAATGCTGCCGGCGATCATCACTGCCGAGAACCCTGCCAAAATTAGCACGTCTTGATAGATGCCTTCAATACCGCTGCCACGCAGCAAAAGGTTGCGCAGCGCGTCAACCGTGTATGTGAAGGGATCAACCACAGAGATCCATCGCAGCCAGAAGGGAAATCCGTACGTCGGATAGATCGACCCCGACGGGAAAAAGAGCAGCGTATTCAGCACGCCGAAGATCGCGCGCGGCACCAGCGGGTCGTCGATGCGCACCATGATCAAAAACATGAAGCTGATCATGCATAGTGAAGCCACCGAGACAACGATGATCAGATAAAAAAGTCGCACGGGATTCCAGAGTTGCGGAATTCCCGCGATCATTCCGCCGATGAACGTGATGACCAATCCGGCCATCAGCCCTTTCGCCGTGCCCGCCAGGTCGAGCCCCATCACCAGCTCGGCTTTGTGAATCGGCGTCACCAGATAGCCTTCGTGCAGTCCGCGCGATTTGTCGTCAATGAACGTGATGCCGCCCCCGATCATCGCCACGATGAACACCGCCATCGCGATCGAGCCCGGCAGCAGATATTTGATGTACTCGACGTACGGATACACCTCCACCGTATCGAGCGCGATCGCACCGGGCAGTCGCGACGCCAGCGGCCCCGAAGTGATCATCGGATTGGACCCCAAATTCAGTTGCGCCGCCATGTTCACATTCAGTTGATCGACGACGCTCTGCAATTCGCTTTCCAGTGAACTCGAAGTGATCTGATCGGAGTTGTCCACGACGAGTCCCAGCCGTGGCCGGTTTTCATTGTAGGCACGCCGCGAAAAGTTCTCAGGAATATTCACGATCGCGCCGATGCCACCCGTGCGCAGATCCTTCATCGCTTCCGGCATCGCGGGATAATGGATGATGTGAAACATCTTCGGCCCTGTTGCCACGCCCGCAAACGCTTCCTCCACTTGCCACGACATTTCCGTGTGGTCTTGGTCCACGATCCCCACGGTCACATCTCTGATTTTTCCGCCGAAGGCGTATCCCAGCACGATGAGCTGCATCATCGGAAAAATCATCGAGCTCATCATCAGCGCCGGGCTGCGGAAAAATTTCCGCAGGTCGCGTTCCACCAGCGCCCACATGCGATAGAACTTGATGTTCAAGAACTCTGCTCCTTACCGTGAACCTCAATCATCAGCGGTACAAATGCCCGATGCTGTATTTCGCGCCCTCATTCGCGCTGTCGCGCAGATCGCTGCCTGTATAGTGCAGGAACACATCGTCGAGCGTCGTTCCCTGCACGCTCACGCGTTTCACCGTCACGCTGCGCGCCTTCGCCAGTTCCATCAGCGCCGCCACTGTCGCTGGGCCATCGTTGGATGTGATATGCGCAGCGCCATCGCGCGTCTGCACGCTTTGCGCATGCGTCAGTTTCCGAAGTTGCTCTTCCCAGTCCGCTGGTGCGCCGGCGAATTCTGCTTCCACCACGTCCGTGCCGGGGATGCTGTCCTTCAGCTGCGTCGGCGAATCGAGCGCCGCGAGCTTTCCGTGGTCCACAATTGCAATGCGGTCGCAGAGTTTATCCGCCTCGTCCATGTAATGCGTGGTCAGCAGGATTGTCAGATGCCCTTCGTCTCGCATCCGCCGAATCATCTCCCAGACGTTCGTCCGCGAAACTGGATCGAGCCCGGTCGTCGGCTCGTCCAGGAACATGATCTTTGGCGAATGAACCAGCCCTCGCGCGATTTCCAGCCGGCGCCGCATGCCGCCGGAAAAAGTCCGCACCAGTTTGTCTTTGAATTTCAGCAGATCCACGGATTCGAGCAGCCGGTCAATCAACGGGCCGCGCTCTTTCGGCGGAATGCCGTAGAGCTTCGCGTGGATCAGCATGTTTTCATGCGCCGTCAATTCCGGATCGGACGTGAACGCCTGTGGAATCACGCCCAGCGTATGCCGCACTCCGTCGGCGTCCTTGACGATATCGTGCCCGCCCACGATCGCCGTCCCAGAAGTCGGCGGCGTGAGCGTCGTCAGCATGCGAATCAGCGTCGTTTTCCCTGCGCCGTTCGGCCCTAGCAATCCAAAAATCTCGTCTTCTTCCACAAAAAACGAAATGGCATTCACGGCGGTTAGGTCGCCGAATTGCTTCGTCAGTTTTTCGACTTCAATCGCATGCATTATGGTTCGCTCTTTCGCCTAGAGGCGCTCCCACCAGTGTTTTGCGCTGTTCGGCGGTTCGAGCAGCACCGTCGCGGTCATTCCCGTAAAGAATCGGTGCTCCGGATTCGGCAGCCGGACCTTGATCGCAAATGTCTGAATGTCGCGTTTTGTCCGGCTGACGTCGCGTTGCGTCGCAAAATCCCCCTCCACGCCTTTGAAGAAAACTTTTCCTTGTACCGTCCTCCCCGAAGGCAGCAGAACGGACATCATCTGCCCAAACTGCACAGAGTCGATATACGTCTCCGGCACATCCGCTCGCACCCACAGATCGTCCATATCGACGAGCACAACAATCGGGCTTCCTTCCTGCACCATTTCGCCCTGTTTCGCCACGCGCACAGACACAATCGCGTTGATCGGCGCATAGACCTTCGTATAGCCCAGCTGTGTCTCGTCCTGATCCCGCACCGCGATGGCCTGCTTCAATTGCGCCTGAATCGAAGCGATCTGGCTCCGCAGAACGGCGACTTGCTTGCGATTCGCGGTCGCCACTTCCAGCGCCGCGCGCTGTGATTTCACTTGGTCCGTCAGCGAACGAACATTGGCATCCGACGCCTTAAACGTCGCCACGGCGCTGTCGCGATCTTGCGCCGCCACCACGCCGGAGGTGTACAGGCTGACTTCGCGTTTCATATTGATGTCATTTAGTTCATTCGTTGCCTGTGCTTGCTGCAATTGCGCCTGGCTCGCGGTGTAGTTCGCCTGCGCGACGTTCAGCGCCGCCGCAGTCTGGCTGTCGGTGAGGCTCAAGTTCGCCTGTGCCTGCACCACTTGCGCGCGCAGGCTGTTGATGGCCGCGTCCTGCGCCGCCACTTGGGCTTGCAGTTCCGCCGGATCGAGATCCGCGATCAGGTCGCCTTTTTTCACTTCCGTTCCTTCGTCGACGTACAGCTTGATGATGCGGTCGCTGATCTGCGGGCTGACCACTACGTCGTTCCCATCCACCACGCCGATCAGCGGATACGCGCTCCCGTGCGGCGTGGTTGTCACGTAAATCACCACCGCAATCATGAAAAGCACGCCGAGCATTCCGAAAAATTTCTTGCCGGTCATGAAGTCCTCGCATCAGAAGTTCTTACGGAAACAATCCTCACGGGCCGCTTTTTCGCCGGCCGCATCCTCGCCGTTCGCCGGAACAGTCCGTGCTCCAGCAAATCCATCACCGCCCGTTTGTGTTCCGCGATGGCGCGCGGGTCCAGCGCATCGCGCCCCAGGAGCTCGCTGTGCATTGGCGCACCCGAGAAATAAAAGACGATCATGGCGAGGATGTTGATCACCGTGTGGTTCGCGTCAATCGCCTCAAATTCGCCGTTGGCGACGCCTTGCTGGATTAGCTTCGACAGTTGTTTGAATCTCGGCTCGAAATATTCGCGCGCCACCCAGCGATACTGCTTCGGATCTTCCATCACCATATGCTGCATGAGCCGCGCATAGTTCGGATGTTCGATACGAAACCGAAAATATCCTTCCATGAACGCCAGAATCGCCTGCCGCCCTGACGCTCCGGCCCGCGTCGCCATCTCAATCGTTCGCCCCGCCTGCCCGAACAGATTTTCGAAGACGGCGCGGTACAGTTTTTCCTTGCTGTCAAAATAGTAGTAGAGCATGGCCTTGTTGACGTGCGCCGCCCGCGCGATCTCTTCCGTTCGTGCGCCGGCCAGTCCTTCCGCCGCGAAAATTCGCTCTGCCGCGGACAAAATCCGCCGCGCCGTTTCCGGATTGTCGACTTTTTTTCGTCCTCGGTGCATTTGCGTTTTAGAGGTTCACGCGCGCCAGAGCGTCTGGCATATACCGTGGGCCAGTGGCCGCTCCGCGCGGCGCCGCTTCTTCGATACGCGCCAAATCGCTCGCCGAAAGCTCGATTTCAATCGCCTTAAGATTTTCTTCCAGATACGCGCGCCGCTTCGTCCCCGGAATCGGCACGATGTCGCGTCCTTGCGCCAGCACCCACGCCAGCGCCAGTTGCGACGGCTGGCAATGCTTCTCCTTCGCGATTTCGTGAATCCGCTCCACCAGCGTCATGTTTTTCCCGAAATTTTCGCCCTGAAATCGCGGGAAATTCCGCCGGTTGTCGTCCGCTGCCAGGTCCTCATATCGCCGGATTTTCCCCGTCAGAAATCCGCGCCCCAGCGGGCTGTACGCCACGAATCCGATCCCCAGCTCGCGGCACGTCCCGAGAATTTCATCCTCCGGTTCGCGCGACCACAGCGAGTATTCCGTTTGCAGCGCTGCAATCGGATGAACCGCATGCGCGCCCCGAATCGTTTTCGGTGCCGCTTCCGAAAGTCCTAGATACCGCACCTTTCCTTCTTCGATAAGCCGTGCCATCGCGCCCACCGTTTCCTCAATCGGCGTGTCCGGATCGACGCGGTGTTGATAGTAAAGATCAATCGCCGCGATCTTCAGCCGCTTCAGGCTGGCCTCGCACGCGCTCTTCACGTACTCCGGCCGCCCATTCGTACCGATGAACGGCCCGTCCGGTTTGCGCACGCTCCCGAATTTCGTCGCTATGATCACTTCGTTCCGTCGCCCGCGAATGGCTTTTCCGACGAGTTCCTCATTCCTTCCGCTGCCGTAAACATCCGCGGTATCCAGCAGCGTGACGCCCAGATCAATCGCGCGGTGCAGGGTAGCGATGGATTCGCCGTCGTCGCGTCCCGCGTAGAAATCCGACATCCCCATGCAGCCGAGTCCCAGTGCCGAAACCGCCAGGCTGCTTTTCCCCAATCGCCGGTAGTGCATGTTGCTCCTCGAAATGCGGGCAGGCTGGTTTCGCCTCGGTCGCTCTCTCGTATTTATTTAACTAACCGGTTAGTCTAATTAAATCGCGGTGAAAAAGTCAAGCCTGGAGTTGTGAAAAGAATTTAACCTTCGAGCGCCCCGCCGGCCCCGGCGGGCAGTTCGATGGAGTATTTCGTGCGCGCCTTTTCGCCGTGTTGCTCGATGGCCAGCTCGATCAGGCGCGAAATGAGTTCGGTGTAAGGCAGGCCTGTCGCTTCCCACATCTTCGGATACATGCTGATGCTCGTGAATCCGGGAATCGTATTCACTTCGTTCAGATAAATTTTTCCCGTGCCGCGTTCCAGGAAAAAATCCACGCGCGCCATCCCCGTGCATTCGATTGACTGAAACGCACGCACCGCGTAATCCTGAAATTGCGCCGCTTGTTTCTTGTTGAGCTTTGCCGGAATTTCCAGTCGTGTCCCTGATTCCAGGTATTTCGCCTGATAATCGTAAAATTCGCGGTGCGGAATGATTTCTCCCGGAATCGCCGCCTTTGGTTCTGCGTTTCCCAGCACCGCAACCTCGATTTCCCGTCCGCGAATCGCGCGCTCCACGATGATTTTCAGCGCGAATTCCGCCGCCAGGTCCATCGCCGCGGGCAGCTCCGCCGCATTGTGCACGCGCGTCATCCCGACCGACGAACCGAGCGTCGCTGGCTTGACGAACAGCGGAAACCGAAATTTCTTTTTGATCGCCACAAGCGTTTTCCCGCGGTTCTTTTCCCATTCATGCCGCGAAATCGCCAGAAACGGCACGATGGGCAGCTTCGCGTCGCGGAAAATTCGCTTCTGCATGTCCTTGTCCATGCCCACGGCTGAGCCAATCACGCCCGCGCCAACGTACGGAACGCCGGCAAGATCCAGCAGTCCTTGCACCGTCCCGTCTTCGCCAAACGTCCCGTGCAGCACGGGAAAAATCACATCGATCTTCACGCTCGGCTGCGATTGCCCTGTCAAAGGCACAAGTGCCGCTGCGCTCGGATCCGGCGGCAGCACGACGCGCTCGCCCGTCTTCAGCAATTCCGGCAGAATTTTCTGGTCCGTCATCTTTTGCGCCGCGGCTCCCACAAGCCAGCGCCCATCCTTCGCGATGCCGATAGGAACTGCTTCGTATTTTTCCGTATCCAGCGCGCGCATCACGGATGCCGCCGACGCCACCGAAACTTCGTGCTCGCCCGAGCGTCCGCCAAACAAAATTCCCACGCGCAAACGTTTTTTGTTTTCCATCAGAGGATTTTTTTGCCCAATCCCGAAAGCGTCAGTTCAACTCCCAGAATCGCGGTTTTGTTATGTAAATCCACCACCGGATTGATTTCCACCAGTTCAAACGAAACCAGCGCGCGGCTGTCCGCGATCATCTCTAGCGCCAGATGCGCTTCGCGGTACGTCACGCCGCCGCGCACGGGCGTCCCAACGCCTGGAGCTTCCGAAGGATCGAGAAAATCCATATCCAGGCTCACCGCCACGCCATTCGTATCGTCCGTCGCAAACCGCAGCGCTTCGGCCATCACGTCGCGCATCCCGCGCTCGTCGATTTCGCGCATCGTGAAAATGTGCACGCCCGATTTTTTCACCAGTTGCCGTTCTTTCGAATCCAGTTCGCGGATGCCGACCATCGCGATATTGCGCGGCTCGATTTTCGGTTTGAATCCGCAGATCTCCGTCAGTTCCGGCGCTCCGTAGCCCATGATCGACGCGAGCGGCATGCCGTGAACGTTTCCCGATGGGCTCGTCTCCGGCGTGTTCATATCGCCATGCGCGTCCAGCCAGATGAAGCCCACGCGCTTCGATTGTTTTTTGTAAAAAGAAGAAACTCCGGCGACTGATCCTGCGGCAATCGAATGATCGCCGCCCAGAATCATCGGCATCATCTCGTCGGCGAGCGCGCGCTCCACGGCTTCCGCCAATCCCTGGCAAGTCTCCGAAATTTCCTTCAGGTATTTCGCGCGCTTGTCGCCGTAATGCTGCTCTTCCGGCTGCTTGACGGCAATATTGCCGATGTCTTCCACCTGATAGCCGAGCTGCTTGAGCCGCGCTTGCAGTCCCGCCACACGCAGCGCGGACGGACCCATATCGACGCCGCGGCGGCTGGCGCCGAGGTCCATCGGCACACCGAGAATCCGTATTTTTTGCGCCATGTGTCGCTTGTCCCCCGGAAAAAACGGGCAGGCGAAGCAAACCTAAGGATAGACCCGGTACAACTCGAGCGCAAATCCAATCCCAAGGGCAAAGGCGAAAAGCAAAACAGGTGTCCGTCGCGGTGTCCAATGTTCAAAAAAGCAGGCAAGTGGTTTGCCGATTGGTATGAAGAAGGGAAGCGCAAGCGCAAGACGTTCGAGAAGCGCGAAGAAGCGAAAGCCTACGAAGAAGCAAGAAAAAAAGCGCAGCGCCGCTCACGCTCGCAGCATGGCTCGAAGAGCATCGGGCGGCGTGGAAGCCGCAAGACCCGCGCCGCCGCGTGCTGAAATATCTTCAGCGCGAAATCAATCCGCGCGATAGCTTCCGGCAAATCGCCGAGCCGGAAGCGTCGCGCACGCTGCTGCGCTTTGCGGAGAAGCGTTTCGCGCAAGCCACGCGAAGCCACTACGCCAGCGCCATGCAGCGCATTCAATCGCAAATCGCCGGGGAGTTGGGCGAGAAGCGAATCCCTCTGCCCACCGAAAGAAGGCCCGAGCAGAGAATCACGCGGCCCGCCGAGGACGAAGTGCAAAGCATCCTCGCGCGGGCCGAACCGGCTATGCGTGTGATTCTTCTGCTCTGCGCCGACTGCGGTTTAAGAACGGGGGAAGCGCGCGCCATCGCGCCGGAACATTTCGATGGCGCGAACATCACCTTCCGGCAGAAGGGCCACAGCACAAGAAGCACGCCGGTCACCGCGCGTCTCGCGCAAATGTTGCGCGAGGCGCCCGACGTCGGCGACCGCACCGTGCCGTACGCCCAGCTCTATTTCGGAGAGAAGCAGAAATTCTCCGAAGCCGTGATGCATAGCCGGTGGCGAGCCTTGCAGAAAGTCCTCGGCCTGAACAGCGGGCTGCGCATGCACGACTTCCGCAGAAGGCTCGCCACCAAACTCTACGAAGCCACCAAAGACCTTCGCGCCGCGCAAGCGGCGCTCGGCCATCAGAACCTCACCTCAACTCTGCGGTACATCGCTCCATTCGACCCCGCCAATCTGCGGGGCCTCATGGAGGATCTGAAAGCGCCCTTCAAACCGAAAGGAGAAAACAAGTGAGAGTCCCAACGAAAGTAACCGGCCACGTGCGGCACTTCGGGAAAGTTCTCAGGAGCATGTTTCCCCCGAGGCCAAAGCAAATCCCCGCCCAGCTCTGGAACGAATTGCTCTGGTTCAGCCGCAACACAATGCCCGCACCGGCCCGCTGGCGCGCCATCGCCATCGCTCTCGGCCAAGGCTACGGCATCACGGAGCGAGACCTCGAAAACGCAGGCATCATCCCGCGCAAGCCGGTCACCGAGGAACAAATCGTGAGGGGCAAATGAGCGGGTCGAGCATCGTGCTCGCAAAGCTCGCTCGCAGCATCGTGGACGATCTCGAAAGCGAGTGCCTCAAAGTCGAGGAGACCAACGGTTGGGAACCCTACGCGCTCGTCGACATGGTCGCCAGAATCATGGCGGCTCGATGCGCGGAACGCTGCGAGCCGCCACGGGAACGCTATAACTAGGGAGAAGCAGAGTGCGCGAAATCTACCACAGGTGGGGGTTGAAATCCAGGGCACCCCCAGATATTGTATCCCTCCGAGAGGAGGGCTAAAATCATGGGGACCCCCAAGCGTCAGCGTGTGCGCGCCAGCGCACACAAAGCTTCCCGGCAGCCGCCACCTTCGGCTGCCACCACCATCCGCAAGCTCCGTCAAAGATTGGACACCGGAGTGATCAGCGAAAGCGAATTCCGAATGCTGATGCGCATGGAAGAAAGAAGAAACGAGTGGGCTGCACAGGTAATGCTCAAGAGCCTCGCCAGAGAACTAATCGGCGATGCCGCCAAGCAGGCGCGAGCGGGACGCTCGCGCCTGCTCAATGTCGTCGGAAATATTTTGCTGGCCAGCGAATCAACAAGAATCAAATTAGCGCACAAAGAATTTTCCGCGGAAGAGCAGTATCAGATGGCTGCGCAGTGGCTCTCGAAACTTCCGCGTCCGTCGCAAACCAAAAGCATCATCGAACAAGTCGATGGACTCACGACGGCCGTTGCTGGAGTCGCGTCGAAAATCGACGAGCACGAAGACAAACTTGATTGACGCGCGGCAAGAAGCACGTCGACGAACTCGCTCGCGTAGAAGCGTCCAAGAAAGCAAAGCGCGCGTGGTACCGAAGGAACCAGTGTCATGTGCGCGCACAACAAGCAACGCATCGCAGGATGCTCGAAGGCTATTACCGCGCGCTGAAGAAAGCGCAGCGCAAGATCCATGGAATTCTTGCCGATGCCGGAATCTCCATCGTGAATGAACGCGAACTCAAAAACCCGTTGTTCAACGTGAACGGAAGAAAAGTGAGGTTGTCCGATGAGTGAAAAGCACGAGCGTCTGCACGAGAAGCACAGAAAGGAAAGAAGAGAGCAGAGCAAGCGTCATCGCGAGGAACACAGTGCCATGGCCGAGCGTCACGATCTCGAGAACGTGAAGCTCGAGCAGCGTCATCAGAACGAGCGCAATCAAGCCGAAGGCGGCGACGACGCGTTGCTGAACGGCTGAAGCAAAAGCAAAAGCAAAAGCAAAAGCACGGGCTGGCCCCTCCCGCTTCGCGGCCGCCGCGCGTCACCGCGCGGGCGCGTCACCGCGCCCCTTCGGGCGGTCGCCAATCGGCCAGCCCGCAAAACATTCGCAGGGGCAAGCGCATGAGCGGCAAAGACCGATGCGCTTGCCCCTGCTCACAAAAATCGGTTGCGGTGGTGCAGCAGGGGCTCGCCGCGCCGGTATATCCGTCGCGTCTCCGCGCCAGCGCACCACCGCGTCAAATCCTCGGCCCCCGCTGCGGGCTAGGCGTGCCAGCCCGCTGGCTGGCCCATCGCCCGCAGCACCCCCGCCCGTGCAGGCTGTAAAGCGCCTTCCCGGGCAGGGGTTAATCCGCAGCATCTTCAGTAAAGAAAATCCAGCAAACCCATCGAACGGCTGCGGCGAAAATCGTCCGCAGCCTCGTGCCGCAAGAACGGCCGGTCGATGCGCCCCTGCGCCGGTTGAGGGGTGGGTCATCGCCCAGCGGGTGGCCTGCTCCCGCGTGGGCGCGGCGCTCGCATGCTCGTCGCATGCCGCCCGCAAAAAACGCGGGCTGTCGCCGCCGCGCGACACGCTCCGCGCAGGCCACCCGCCGGTCTGCGCCGGACACCAGCCGGACACCACGGTGTCCGATTTCGCTGGACACCGGAGCGCAAACCATGATAGACACCACCACGGAAAGGGGCGGACACCAGCCGCAGCCACAACGGGAAGCGCTAAGGATAGACCCGGTACAACATGCGAGGGAACGGAATTACTTCGCGAATGTGTTCCGTTCCGCAAATCCACGCCACTGTGCGTTCCAGGCCCAGCCCAAATCCCGCGTGCGGAACGCTCCCGTAGCGCCGCAGGTCCAGATACCACTGGAACGATTCCTCCGGCAGATTGTGCTGGCGCAGCCGCTCGATCACCGTCTCGTAGCTCGACAGGCGCTCGCCGCCGCCAATGATTTCGCCGTAGCCTTCCGGCGCAATCATGTCGAAGCTTAGCGAAAGCTCCGGCCGCGCGGCGTCCGTCGCCATGTAGAAGGCTTTCATCGCTGCGGGATAACGGTGAATGATGACCGGCTTGTCGAAGTTTCTCGAAATGATCGTTTCTTCGTCGCCGCCGAAGTCGTCGCCAAATTTCGCTGCATTCCCGTTTTCGTTCAGAACTTTGATCGCCTCTTCATACAGGATGCGCGGAAAGGGCGGCTCGATTTTTTCAAGTTTGGCGACGTCGCGCTTCAGCATTTCCAGTTCGCGCGCGCGATTTTTCACGCACGCCTGCACCATCGCGCTCACAAGCCCTTCGCCCAGAATCATCATATCATCCAGATGCGCATAAGCCGCTTCCGGTTCGAGCATCCAGAATTCCGTCAGGTGTCGGCGCGTCTTCGATTTCTCCGCACGAAAGGTCGGCCCAAAGCAATAGACTTTCCCAAGCGCCGCCGCCGTCGCTTCCACGTAAAGCTGGCCGGACTGCGTGAGATACGCTTTCTGATCGTCAATGTAATCCACTTCGAAAAGCGTCGTCGTTCCTTCGCATGCCGCCGGCGTAAAAATCGGCGCATCCGTGAGCGTGTAGCCTTGCGAGTCCATGAAATTCCGCGCCGCGCGCTCCGCCTCCGCACGAATGCGCAAAATGGACGCCTGACGAGGCGTGCGAATCCACAAATGACGCTGGTCGAGCAGAAAATCGACGCCGTGCTCTTTGAGCTGAATCGGATACGGATTCGCTTCCGGCACACGCTGCAAAATTTCCACTGCACTGACGTGCAATTCGTATCCGCCCGGCGCGCGCGGCTCCGCGGCAACTTTGCCCGTCACGATGACGCTCGATTCCTGCGTCAAGCCTTTCGCTGCGTTGAACGCGTCCGCATGTTCCTTCAGTGAAATGACACCCTGAATGATTCCTGTGCCGTCGCGAAAAATGGGGAAAAGCAGTTTGCCGGATTCGCGCAGATTGTAGAGCCAGCCGCGGACGGTAATTTCCTGTCCCACGTGCTGTCCCGCATGTTCGATTGCCACAACCGGCATAAACACCCCTGCCTTTCTCGTTTCACTCCGCCGGAAATTCAATTATGCGCGGCGGAGCGTTTTGCCGCGAGAGCTTGTTCGAGTTTTTCGAAGGCCGCCGTCGCGTCAGCAAGCGACGGTGCTTGCGCGGACTGCTCGCGGAGTTCCAAGACAAACGGCAAAGAATTTTCCGGCGAAGCGACAGCCCCAAGCGCCGCGTCCCAGTCGATGTTTCCGCTATAGGGCGCGAGATGCTCGTCCTTTTCGCCGTGATTGTCGTGCACGTGAATCGTGGCCACCAGATCGCGCATCGTTTCGAAGCTGAGCTCAACGCCATCTTCGATGTGCGCATGGCCAATGTCGAAACAGAATTTCAAATCCAATCGCGTGTCGGCGACAAAATGCCGCAGCGTCGCCGGCGCGCTCAATTCGCCCAGCGTGTTTTCCAGCAAAATCGCCACGCCGCGCTGCTTCGCAAAAATCGTCAGATGCTCCAGCGAATTGAACGCCGCGTCGAGTTTTCGCGGGTCGTGCGCTTCGCGTCCGCCGCCGATGTGCTGCACCAGATATTTGAACGGAATTTGCTCCGCGATTTCCAGCGTGCGCTTCACTTCATCCACCGCATCGAGCCGCCGGACGCGTTCTGGATCGGAAATCGAAATCGGAATTCCGCTCTCGCGCTTGCCGGGAAGCAAATCGCGTTCCGTCGGCGAATGCAGAGAGTGAATCGTCAATCCGTGCTCGCCAATCCATTCCGATAAAGTGCGAATCGCCTGCGTCGAGCGGTAATTCAGGTGCACGGGCGTGCAATAGATTTCGACCTGGCTGATCCCCGCCTGCCCAATCTCAGCGAGCAGCGCGGAGGTCAGCGGCTGCGTGCAATAGCGATACGTTGAGAGGACGCGTTGCATGGCCAGGATTTATTTTTTCTCGCAAAAATACTTCAGCGCCATCCGCGCTTTACAAAATCAAAGGGCCGAATCTCTATGGTCTTTGGAAAACTCTCCGGCGTCAATAGCCGCGCGCAGCGCCCTGCCTGCGCGGGTCGGGCGCGCCAAGGCGCTCGCCCGTTTTCGGATCAACGCCAATCGCTTCAACTTCGCCGATCCATCCGCGCCGCGGCGCCAGATGATAGCCGTGCTGCACCAGTTGCTGCGCGACAGCGTCCGGAAATGTCGGCTCGATCAGAACGACGTCCGGCATCCATTGCTGATGGAAGCGCGGCGCGTTGATAGCCTGCTGCGCGTCCATGCCCAGCCAGCCCCAGTTGAGAACGCTGAGCAGCGTCGCGGAAATAATGCGCGGGCCGCCCGGAGAGCCAGTGACGAAGCTGAGCTGGCCATTGCGCAACACGATGGTCGGCACCATGGAACTCAGCGGGCGATGACCGGGCGCGATGGCGTTGGCTTCCGATTGCAGCAGGCCGAACATATTCGGCTTGCCCGGCGCGCTGGTGAAATCGTCCATTTCATCGTTGAGCAGAAAGCCGTCCGTCGAAGTCACGGCCGAGCCGTAGCTGTCATTCAGCGTATACGTATTGGAGGCCGCGTTGCCGTCCGCGTCGACGACGGAATAATGCGTCGTGTGATTTTTCTTTGCTTCGGCAGTAATCCACGCGGCGGCATCTTCGCGCGAAAGTTGTTCGATCGGCTCGAGGTTCGCGCTTCCCGCCGGCGTACTCGCAGCGCTGTCAAACGGCGCGGGATTTCCGGCGCCGATTTGCGCGCTCGATGTCGCTTCTTCGGGATCGATTGTCGCGCGGCGCTCGGCGGCGTATTTCTCGTTCAAAAGTCCGGCGATGGGGACGTGCGTGAAATCGGAATCGCCGAGAAACGTCGCGCGATCTGCGAAAACGCGGCGCATGGCCTCGACGACCAGATGCACGGACTGCGCGTCATCCCACGACTTCAGCTCATAGGGCGCGAGAATATTCAGCGCTTCGAGAATGGCGATCCCGCCGGAGCTTGGCGGCGGACTGGTGATGACCGTCCACTGATTTCCGCGCTCGTGATAGGAGCCGACAAGCGGATCGCGCAATTTCGCGTGATAGCTGGCGAGATCGGCCGTGCTGATCAAGCCGCCGTTCTCAGCCATTTGCGCCGTCAGATCTTTCGCCGTCTTGCCTTCGTAAAATTCGCTCGGGCCGTTTTTCGCGATGCGCTCGAGCGTCGCGGCAAGCACGGGCTGGCGGAAAATATCGCCCGCATGACAGAGCTGCCCGCCATTCAGGAAAATTTTCTTGCTCTCGGGAAATTGTCCGAGGCGGTCGGCGGAGCGGCTGAGCGAACCCGCGAGTTTCTCGCCGAGCGGAAAGCCTTCCCGCGCCAGCCGAATCGCCGGCGCCATATCTTCCGCGAGCGTCAACTTGCCGAAAGTTTTCACCGCGAGCGCCATGCCCGCGACCGTGCCCGGAACGCCGACGGAGAGATATCCGGTGGTCGAGCGGCCGGGAACGATATTGCCGTCAGCGCCAAGGTACATATCCCGCGTGGCGCGCTTCGGTGCTTCTTCGCGATAGTCGACGAATTTCGTGCGTCCATCGGCCATGCGCACGAGCATGAATCCACCGCCGCCGATATTGCCCGCTTCCGGCTCAACGACCGCGAGAGCGAAGCCCACGGCGACCGCCGCGTCCACGGCGTTGCCGCCTTTCTTCAAAATTTCCACGCCCGCCTCGGAGCCAAGCGCTTCGTCGCTGACGACCATGGCGTGCGCGCCGCGCACGGCGGTGGGAGGCCAGCTGGGATTCTGAATTTCGCCCGCGGGCGAAAATTCGCGCGGCTGCGGCTGCGTTTGCTGTTGCGCCTGCGCGGAGGCAATCGCCCCCGTGAGGCAGAAAATGGTCAGGCAAAAAATTGCGGCAGCGGCGCATGAAATTGCCGCAAAAACGAGTGACTTCATCAGTGTTCGCATGGCGAGATCGAATCTATGCGATTGGAGACAAGCCGTCAAGCCGCGGGAAGCCCCTGTAGGGGCGGGCTTCAGCCCCGCCCCCGCCCGTTCGACGTGTATGACCGCTGCCGCACCGGCGGCGCTTGCCTTCGCGATCTCCGCGAGCCTCTTTCCCAATTTGGGAACAGCCGTTTTGGCGCGAGTGTCCGAAATCGCAAAGTTTTTCAAAAAATCGAAAGAATCAGCGATTAGAACGACCTCCCGTTGTTTGTTTTGTGTGAGTTGCATCGAGTTCTAATAATTCATATCACTAGCGATTAGAATCCTCCAAAGCGTATAAAAAGCGAAAAGCCGCGTCTCCGCGGCTGACCTCACGTTCAATTGTGTGCAGACCAAAATTCGGCCCGCAAATACCTATGTACTATAAGGTTAACGGAAAGTCAAGGAGAAAAAACTAACCGGGATAGTGAGGAAAGGGCAGAGCCTCAAAAACGGAGGCTCCGCCACGCAATAAAACAGGACACGTTAGGGTTGTTCGGGCGGGCTGAAGGCATAGATCATGCCTTGCATGGTGCCGAGGTAGAGCATGTTTGGAGTGACGCCGATGCCGCGGACCATCTGCTTTGGAAAGTCGTGCGACCACGCAAGAGAGCCATCGGACTGTCGGTAAGCGTAGAGATGGCCGCTGTCGCTGGCAAGAACTTCGCCGTGCCAGAGATACGGCCAAGCCGTTCCCCATCCGTGTTCGTCGCTGACCTTCCAGTTGATACGCTGCGATGTCAGGTTCAGCGAGACAAGGTCTTCGCCACTGTTTGGGCCCAGGTCCGGCATTGCGAATAGATTGTTTCCCGCCGTAGTGACATTTCTCCACGGTTCACCCGAAAAGGCAATTGAGCCTAAGTTTGTGCCGTCCTTGATCCGCAAGCGGTAGAAATGGCCTGCGGTGGCGGCATAAATGCTGTCACCCATAACGATGGGTGAGGTCGTGACCGGCGAGTCGAGATTCGTTTTCCAAAGCAGCTTCCCTGAATCGGAGTCGAGTGCGTAGACAACGCCGTCGTGGCCGTCGAATATGACCGTGTTGCCTGCGAGTATGGGCGCATTGGCCCACTCAGGTTTTGTTCGGTCATAATTGCTGGCGAAATGCCAACGGAGCTGGCCGGTAGCAATGTCAAGACAGAGAAGGTCATCGCCCTGTGCGACGGTATAAAGGAATTCATCTTTTCGTACAATGTTTGTGGCTACGCCACAGTCAAGGTAAGCCGAGGTTGTAACCAGGTATTTCCAGCGGACTTTGCCCGTGGTGCGGTCAAATGCGTAGATGTGGCCTTGCTTGCCAATGTCTGTGCCAATGACGACTAAATCATCCGTGATAAGCGGGTCGCCATGAAAGCTGGTTTGGTCGCCGTCCTGATGGATGTTGTAGCTCCAGCGGACTTGACCGGTCTGTTTGTCGAGAGCATAGAAATTTCCAGAGCAGGAACCGATGTAAAGCGTGTCTCCCGCAACTGTGGGAGAGGAAAAGACTCAACCGTGGGTATTGAATTGCCACCGGACAGCTGGGTCAGAAGATTTCTCCGGCTGAGGCACAGGGTTATTGGTTTGAGCGAGGCAATTGACGGCAGCGAGCCCCACAGAGGCAATTACAAACGATACTGCGTAAGCAAGGGTAAAAAGGTGTTTCTTCATGGTGCCTCCTTGTTTCGAGATGGTAGGTCGAGGGCTCACCGAAAGCAAGATTAGCGATTTTATTCGCGATGTGAGGCGGTGATGCGATTCGCGGCTTCGAAATCCGACCAGACAAAAGGCCGCGCTAGTTTTCGCGCAGGAATTCGATGCGGGCGGAGGGGGGCATAAGGCCAGCGGATTTGGCGCGGGCGATGAGTTCGTCAACGGCTTTGCGGCCTTCGTCGCCGAAATTGAGCGTCCAGCGATTGACGTACATGCCGACGAATTTGTCGGCGAGCGCAGGATCCATGTCGCGAGCGAATTGCAGCGCGTAATTGAGCGCTTCTTCGCGATGATCGAGCGCGTAGGCGACGCTGCCGCGAATCGCGCCAGCGACCTGTCGAGCAAGATCCTCCCCCAGCGCACGGCGAATGGCGTTGGCGCCGAGCGGAAGCGGCAGGCCGGTCTGCTCCTGCCACCAGAGGCCGAGATCGACGACTTTGTGCGCGCCGGATTGCGCGTAGAGCAACTGGCCTTCGTGAATCAGCAGGCCGGCTTCGACTTCTTTGTTGTTCACGGCGTCGAGAATTTTGTCGAAAGGCATGGTGACGGTTTCGACGCCGGGCTCGAAGAGTTTCAGAACGAGATAAGACGTCGTGCGCGTGCCGGGAATGGCCACGCGGCAGCCCTTCAGTTCGTTTTTCTTCATGGCGCGTGAAGAAACGACGATCGGGCCATAGCCTTCGCCGAAACTGGCGCCGCAATCGAGCAAAATGTATTTGTCCGTGAGAAATGGATAGGCGTAAACGCTGACGGCGGTGACGTCGTACGTCTCGGATTGCGCGGCGCGATTGAGCGATTCGATGTCGGAGAGGATGTGCGTGAATTTGATGCCCGGGACGCGGAGCTTGCCCGTGGCAAGCGCATAGAACATGAAAGCATCGTCGCTATCGGGCGAATGGGCGATGCGGACTTCGGATGTTTGCGTCGTTGCCATGTGAGCAGACATCGGATTTACCTCTCCAGCAGCCATGGACGGACTCCTGCCGGCCCTCGTGCAGATGTCGGGCGGTATTCACAGAGCGGGAACTGGTGTGCTCGGAGTGAATTCCGGCCGGCTGGGGCGCCGTGTCAGACGAGCGATAGGATACCAGAGTGAGGCGCGAGAGGCCAGAGGCGAGCCAAGCCCCCGCGAGCCGCTGGAGCATGACGCGGGGGAGGATTGACGCATCCAAACTTGAAGAGGGCGGGCTGCGCGAGGGGCGTAGCAGCTTTTTGAGAAGAATGAGTGAGAGAATATGCGAGCTGCGCACAATGCGCGGCTCACGCGAGTGGTTGCGGACCAGCCGTGGTTCACAGGGCACAGCAAAATGCACGAATGCAGAATCCGCAGCGGGATTTTGTTATAAGCAAGGGTTACGCAGAGGCCGCTTGTTTCGGAAAAATACAGGCGCGGAGGATTGAGGAGGAAGGGAAATGCGCGCAAGAACGATTTTGATATCACTTGGGATTTTTCTCGCCGGGGCGCTCGTGACGGCGATGCTGACGCCGGCGCCGGCGAACGCCGTTTCGCGCGAGATTATCCAGATTCAGCAGAGCATCAGCCAGATCCTGCAAAACCAGCAGGACGCTCGCAGCGACGTCGATTCGAAACTGGCGTCGATGCAGACGCTGGTGCAGCAGTCGCTCGACGCCTCGGGCCGGCTGAGCCAGACGATGGGAGCGCTGCAGAAAACAGTGCAGGATGCGCAAGCAAACAGCGGCGCGAATAACAGCAACGTCGCGCAGCAGGTGCAGGGCGTCTCCGACAACTTGCAAGACCTGCAAGCGCGCGTCGCAAAACTCGCGCAGCAGATGAGCGACATGGAATCAACGCTGCAATCAATCAACGCGCGCGTGTCGACAGGAGCACCGGCGATGCCGGCGCAGACCAGCACGACTTCGAATATGGAGAGCGCGCCGAGCAGCACGGCTCCGGTGAGCGCTCCTTCCAATGCCGCGCCTCCGGCAGCTTCTCCGGCGCAGCAAACGGCGGCGACGCAGCCCGCAGCGACAACCACGGCGCCCGCAACGACAGCGCCCGCCGCAACGGCGCCCGCTTCGACATTGCCGCCGCCTCCGATTTCCGCGGACACGCTTTACGCCAATGCGCAGCGCGATCTGAACAGCGGCAACAACACGCTCTCACGCCAGGAGTTCAGCGATTACCTGAAGGATTTTCCGAACGGCCCTTTTGCGGCGGATGCGCAATTTTATCTCGGCGAGATTTGCTATGAACAGAGCGACTACAACGGCGCGATCGATGCGTATGACAATGTGATTATGGGTTATCCGAACAGTTTGCGCGTAGCTTCGGCGATGCTCGAAAAGGGGCGCGCCCTCCAGGAAACGGGGAAGAAAGCAAGCGCGCAGGCGGTGTTCCGCCAGTTGGTGCAAAAATTTCCCGGAACGGATGAGGCGAGAAAAGCGCAAGCAGAGCTAAGTCAGCCGCCGCAGCAACAGTAATCTTCCGCTCGGCGCTTCAGAGAGCTCCGGCGCCGGGAGAATTTCCCGAGTTTGCCGGCGTGACCGTGGGATCGTCAACGGTGGCAACGCCGCCGTGTTTGTCCGCCGCATGAATCTTGCCATTTTGATCCAGCAAAAAAGAGCGCTTCCCGGATTTGCCATATTCCGCCGGCATCGCGGCGATTTCGTAGACCGGCGAAGCGGCGTCAGGTGCGGAGACGATGCGATAGCGGAATGTGTAGCCGTTCTTGCTGCCTGAAGCGAGACCGGCATCAATCAATTTCGCCGCCGAAGGCGAAACACCATCCTTCGATGGGCCAAGCTGCACGAGAGATTGCGGCAGATCGCCAAATGCACGCTGATATGTGTCGATGGCCTGAGCCAAATTCTGCAGCGTTTGCATGGCGGACTGCTCGCGATTGAGCAAGTCCTGCACGCCCCATTGCTTCTGCAGCTGGGGAATATCGATCAGCAACAAGCCGATGGAGAGGAGCTTCCAGCTTCCGTCTTCGCGCACGAGGCCGAACTGAATGGAGCCGCCGCCGGTGACACTGATGGGAATGTAAGCGAGATTATCGTGGACGCGGGCTGCGCCGAACGTGAATTGCGCGTTGGCGTCGGAAGCGGCGCAGAGGAGAACCTGCTGGCCTTCTGCACTGGTGGAAAGCAGCGGCTGGCCGGGAACGTCGAGGAGAACGAAACGGCTCATCATTGCGGTGCGTTCGTCGGGAGAAAGTTTGAGGAAAGAATCGGCATTGGCGACGGTCAAATATTTCGCGAAGTTCGCGCCATTTTCGCGGCACGCGGCGGCGAGAGCGGCATTGAGCGCGTCAGCGGGGTCGGATGTGGATTGTGCCGCTGGCCCTGACGAAGATTGCGTTTGAGCCGGAGAGACCGGGCATGCAGATAGCAGCGCGAAGAAAAGCACGGTCGAAGCGGCGAGTATGCGCCCGGCTATGAGCCTCATGCTTTTGCCCTCGAAAAAATCTCCGCGAGGTCTTTCGTGAATTTCGAGCGTGGCATGACTTCGGAGCATCCGGCCTGGCGCGCACGCTGGGCCAGGTCGGTTTGCACGTGCGAAAAGAATGCGACGATGGGGATTTGCGCGTCGCGTGCGCGAAGCGCGGCGATCGCTTCCGTAGGAGACTGGCGCGCGTTCAAGTCCACGACGACGAGCGCGGGCGATTGCTTTGCAAGTTCCGCGAGGAGGGTGTCGCCTGCGGCGAAAGATTTCATTTCCACGCCGAGATGCTTGGCGGTTTCGAGCATTTTGGCTTGAAAGAAAATGTCGTCGACGAGAGCAAAGACTTGCGGCACGAAGCCTCCGGATTCAGAGTCTCACGAACCGAGCGCTCTGACAAACATGAGCGATTGAGCGGCAGATTGCGTCCTGCTTTGCAGGCCGACGGGCGGGGCAAGCCCCGCCCCTGCGAAAAATCCAAAATTTAAGATGCGCAAGGGCGCAAAAAAGCTTTGCAGGCGCGGAACGTTTCGCGGGCGCGGCGAAATGCGGTATAAAGGAACGGTCGCACCAATTCTACGGAGGACGGAGATGAAAGCCGCCATGAATCCCGCGCCGCTGCCCGGGCTTGCGGTGCTCGAGCAGACGCCGATCATTCTGGAAAAAATTGTCTCGCTGGCGAGCGAAGACCAGTTGCACTGGAAGCCGTCGATGGAGCGCTGGTCAATCAGCGAAGTGCTGGCGCATCTGACGGACGTGGAAGTGGCGGGATTTCGCGAGCGCATCGAGCGCATGGTGCAGGAAGAGATGCCGCAATTGGCGATGTACGATCAGGACGCGCAGTATAAGGCCGGGCGATACACCGGCGGAAAAGCGCGAGAGCACCTGAAGGTTTTCTGCCACGAGCGCGACCGCAGCGTTTCCTGGCTGCGCTACATGCCGGAGAGCATCGCGGGCCGCAAGGGACAGCACGAGAAATTCGGGCCGATCACCGTGGCGCAACTGATGAACGAGTGGGCGTTTCACGATCTGGGACACATCCGGCAGATCACGGAGCTCTTCCGCGCCCGCGCGTTCTATCCGGGGATGGGGCCTTTCCAGAAATTCTACAGCGTTAAACCCTGAATCGCATGGAACTCGAGGAAATTCCGCGCCGCGTTCTGGAAGTGTTTGACGAACTGGAACGCGAGGAGCTTGATCTCCACGCGCTGATGGAATTCGCCGCGGGAAACGATCCCGCGCGGCGCGACAACGTCGTGGAAGCTGTCGAGATGCTTACGCGCGAAGGATATCTTGCGCCGGCGGGCGGCGGAGATTTTTACCGGCGCACGGAAGAAGGACGGCTCGCTGTAGCTGGGCCGCACGACGCGACGCTTTATAGCCGTCCGCGATGCCGGCTCTGCGACGAAGCGCGCGTCACCATTGCGCCGATCCTGCGCGAGCATGGTGCGAAGCTGCGCGAAGTGAATATCGACGACGACGCGGAGCTTCTTGAGCTGTACACGAATGATGTGCCTGTGGTGTTTCTGGGCTCGCGCGAAGTTGCGCGGCATCATGTGGACACGGCGCGATTCCGAAAAGCGCTGGAAGACGCCAGCGAGTAAGACGAGTGGCGCCACGAACTGTAGATTTCCTTCAGTGTTTTTCGAAGAGGCGGTTGGCGTCGATGTAGGTCATCTGGCCTTCGAACATGGGATCGAAAGTGCCCGCATCGCGAAGATGCTTGGCGAGGCGCGAGGTAAAACCCATCACGGCGCGCATAGGGCCGGAGCCGACGCTGACGCGAGCGACGCCGAGTTTTTCGAGTTCGCGCGCGGAAGGACCGCCCTTCAGCGCGAGAATATTCAGCGGGCCATGGACGGCGCGAACGAGTTTTTCGATGGTGGGCGCGTCCTTCGGGCCGGGCGCGAAGAGCGATGAAGCGCCGGCGTCGCGATAGGCGTTGAGGCGCTTGGCCGTGGCTTCGACGCGCGAGGCTGGCTCGCCGATTTCTTCGAGATAGATGTCCGTTCGCGCGTTGATGACCAGCGGCACGCCGAGTTTCTTGCCTATTTCCACCATGGCGCGGATTTTTTCCTGCTGCCGAGGAATATCGTAGAGCTTGCCCGTGCCTTCGCCGATAGCGTCTTCCAGATTCAGTCCTACAGCACCGGCTTCGATGACGAGGCGCGCGGTTTCCGCCATTTCATCGGGCGTCGTGCCATAGCCGGCTTCCATATCCGCGGTGACGGGCACAGAAAGCGCGTGAGCGATGCGCGAAACGACTTCGAGCATTTCAGCGCGGGAGATTTTCTGGCCGTCGGGATAGCCGAGAGAGTTAGCGACACCGGCGCTGCTCGTGGCGACGGCGGGGAAACCGGCATCCTCGAAAATGCGCGCGCTCGAGACGTCCCAGGCGTTGGGAAGAAGCAGAATCTTCGGACCATGATGCAGCGAGAGAAAGCGCTGGGCTTTTTCTGATTGGGCTGAGGAGGTCATCTACGTTTGCACTCCGGATTCGTCAAATAAGAGGCCGCCGCAGACAAGCAACAATCCGCCCGCTCCGATTATTTCGTTGCCCAGGAAAAATCCCATCATGCTGGCGCCGGCTAGCGCCTCCACGAGCACGGCCAAACCGCAGAACAGAACAAGTATTCTGCGCAATCTTGTATGAGTGATACCTGCCAGCAGCGCGACCACCGCTGTCACAACCCACTGCCATGCAAGGGAGAGAAAAACGACCCGGAAGGCTGCTTGGAGGTGGGGGTCCAAGTTCGAAGCGCTCAATGCCGGGAAACCCGCTTTGTATCCGCCAACGCAATGAAGCGCAGCGTTAACGAACAGCACCACGCAGCCCAGGATGACGAAAAAGCGCGCAGCCTTGTCGCGGCCATTCATCGAAACCTGCCGAGGGGCGTGGTTCGAGCGAGCATATCTTAGGAAGTTCCTGTGAGCGGCTCGCTAGTGACCTTCTTCGGAGTGCGCGCCGACGGTTTCGTCGGGCACGTCGCCCTCGCGACCCTTCACGCGATCGTAAACGCTGTAATGGCACGTGGAGCCGAGTGCTTCGTTGTAATAGGTCGGCACGCCAAGAGCGTAACGCAATTCCTCGTTGAATTTGCGGAGGTCGGAAAGCTCGGTGACGATGGCGGGGAGTTTCTTGGCATCCTTGGTGATCAGGAATTTCTGGTAGCCGGCGTCCCAGAGTTGCGTGAACTGGCCATTTTTCATAATGGCGGGAAGTTCAGTCATCTGATATTTGCCGTCGGGGGATTTGCGGAACTCGGCGCCGCAATTGTATTTCTCGATGCGCGCTACGCCGCCGGAGCTGCGCACCGTGAAGCCGTGCTGCGGCAACTCCGCTTCGATTTTCTTCGCCGCAAACTTTTCGTTGACGTACCACATGGCTCCAACAGAGTAAGGATTTCGAGGCGGAGTTGTAAAGACAAAAATTCGGCACGCGATTTGGCGAGGAGCCGGTCAGAAGGTGTGGTCGGACGCTTGCGGACGCACCAAATTTCCGATTCCCTACTGAAAACAGGGTGTTTCTGCTAAAGTTTGAGTTATAAGCAAAATACGGTGAATACGGGAGAGGTGTTTCTGCATCCAATGCGGCATGCAGAGCGCGAAAATGTGGCGGGCAGGAGAGGCTGAGTGAGCGCAATGTTGAAGCTTGGACATTCGCTGATCGACAAAATTCACGCGCATGGCGCGCGCGATTATCCGAATGAGTGCTGCGGTGCGCTTCTCGGCCGCGATGAGGGCGCGGATCGCGTCGTCGTAGACCTTATGCCGCTTGCCAATCAGCGAAATGACTCGCCGAGGAATCGGTTTTCGATTGCGCCGCTGGATGTGCAAATGGCAGAGAACGAAGCGAAGGAGAAGGGCTGCAATTTGATCGGATGGTATCACTCGCATCCGGACGCTCCGGCGCGGCCGAGCGAATTCGATCGCGAGCATGCCTGGCCATGGTACAGCTACGTGATTTTTCAGGTGGAGAAAGGCGAGCCGCGGGAAATGCGCTCCTGGCGGCTTGAAGAAGATGGCGGCCAATACGCCGAAGAAGCCATCGAATACATCGCTAGCGCATGAGAAATCTTCGACGAGTCTGAATCGAACTGAAGGAGAGGAAAAATGGGTGTCAAGGTTGTGATTCCGACGCCGTTGCGGCAATTCACGGCGAAACAGGAAAGCGTGGATTTGGAAGCAACGACCGTGGGAGAAGCGCTAAACTCACTGACGTCGCGATATGCGGATCTGCGAAAACATTTGTATTCGGAGGACGGACGGCTGCGGAGTTTTGTCAACGTGTATGTAAACGACGAGGACATTCGTTTTCTGCAGAGGGAAAAAACGGCGCTGGCGCAAGGCGATACGATCAGCATCGTGCCTTCGATTGCCGGCGGCGCGGAACGATAAGCGAAAAGGAAGAGAAAATGGCGACGCGTTTGACAGATTCGGCGACGGCACCCGCAACGCAAGCGGGCCTGAGCAAACAGGAAGTGCTGCGGTACAGCCGGCATTTGATTATGCCGGAAGTGGGCATGGACGGGCAGCTCAAGCTGAAGAAGGCGAAAGTGCTGCTTATCGGTTCGGGCGGATTGGGCGCGCCGCTGGGGCTATATCTTGCGGCGGCGGGAGTCGGGCGGCTCGGCATCGTCGATTTTGACGCGGTGGATTTCACGAATTTGCAGCGGCAGGTCGTGTTTGGAACGAGCGACGTGGGGCGCAGGAAGCTCGAAGCTGCCAGCGCGCGGCTGCGCGATTTGAATCCGGAGATTCAGATCAAGACATTCGAGACGATGCTGACGAGCGAAAACGCGTTGGAGATTCTTCGCGATTACGACATCGTTGTCGATGGCACGGACAATTTCCCGACGCGCTATCTGGTGAATGACGCGTGCGTCCTCCTGGGCAAGCCGAATGTTTATGGCTCGATCTTCCGGTTCGAAGGACAGGCGAGCATTTTCGGGTATCGGGGAGGGCCATGCTATCGCTGCTTGTATCCGGAACCGCCTCCGCCGGGGCTGGTACCGTCGTGCGCCGAAGGCGGTGTGCTGGGCGTGCTGCCGGGAATCATCGGCTGTATTCAGGCCATGGAAACGCTGAAGCTGATTATGGGTAAAGGCGACACGCTCGTTGGCCGCTTGTTGCTCTTCGATGCGCTGGGAATGCGATTCCGGGAATTGAAGCTGCGGAAGAATCCGGAATGTCCGCTCTGCGGCGAACACCGCACGATTACGAAACTGATTGACTACGCCGAATTTTGCGGTATTCGCGGCGAGGAAGCGCCCGCGCCAGCAACGGCGGTTCCGGAAATTACGCCGAAGCAGCTCAAGGGAAGACTCGATCGCGGCGATGATTTGTTTGTTCTGGATGTTCGCGAACCGCACGAATATCAGATCTGCAACTTGCAGGGCTATTTGATTCCGCTCGGCGATCTGCCCAGGCGCGTGAGCGAACTCGACAGTTCGCGCGAGATTGTGGCACACTGCCGCAGCGGGAAGCGTTCTGCGGAAGCCGTCGAATTCCTGAAAAAAGCGGGCTTCCAGAAAATTTGGAATCTCAAGGGCGGAATTCTGGCTTGGTCGGATGAAGTCGATTCGTCCGTACCAAAATACTGAAAAACACACAGGAGCAAAATGGCAGGGACAAGAATTTTGGTCAAAGACAACGGGTCGATCCGAGTCGAAGGCGATTTTGAGATCGTGGATTCGCAAGGCCGCGTGTTCGGACTGGGGGGACGAACGGCGGTCTCGCTCTGCCGCTGCGGACAATCGACCAACAAGCCTTTTTGCGACGGGACGCATAATCAATGCGGGTTTCAAAGCGTGATTGTTGCCCGCGACCTGCCGCCCCCTGCGCCGAAAGTCTGAGATTTGCAGCCGTAGGCAACGTGGATTTCCACAGAAGCCTATGTTCTCCACACGGAATGCATCGCGTCACTTCGTAACATTTTCACCCGGCTAGAACATTCTTCCTTGACTAAATTAGAACAGCCCTCCGTCTGAAATCGAATAAACACTTTATAATAAGTATGATACATAGTACCAGGACTATTGTAAGAACGGCCTCTGGAGTGCTCCCCAATATAGTTTGCGGGCAGTGCAGGTGTGCCTTGGGGGGCCATTGGACAGGCCAGACCAGAAGAAGCCTTCAAACAGACTGTTACATCTGAAATGGGCATTCGTGTGGCTGATCGGAGGAGCGGTCACAGTTGGCCTCCTCTGGTCGCTGCGAACCTCGAGCTACATTCCAGACCCGCTGTTGAGCCGGTATATCCAACTGACAGGAAGCCTGCTGGCGTTCACGTTTGCTGCAAATGCACTGGTGCGCTTTCGCGGAATGCACGATCGCATCACGCTGATTCTGGCATTCGGATTCGGGCTTGCCGGACTGATTGAGATGGGCGCGAATCTGGCGCCGCACGCCGAGGGCGCAGCGCTGGCTGTTCCGCTCTCGTGGATGGTCAGCCGGACGCTACTTGCGGTCTTGCTCGTGGTGGCGCTGCTCGTGGAGCGAAGCCTGCCGCTTTCGCGGGAGCCGAACAAAGAAATCGCCTGGGCGCTGCTCGTTGTGGGACTGATTTCGTATCTGACGAGCGTGGTTTTTTTCGCCGCGCCGGTAGCGCCGGAGATTTACCCGCACGCACTTCTGGCGCGACCGTGGGATTTATTGCCGGCGTCCATTTATTTTGTTGCGACGCTGGGATTCTGGAAGCGGCTGAAGCGCACGGAGTCCGCGCTGGATCGGGCGCTGTTTCTGGCGGCGGCGGTGAATGTCGCGTGCCACCTGGCGATGACGCAAGCGGCGAGCCATTTCAATGCTGCGTCGGGCGCGGCGGAGGTATTGGAAGCGACAGGTTATGCGATCGTGCTGGCGGGAGCGCTGCTCGATAACGCGAATCTCTTCGATCAGGTCAGCCGGCTGGCGATCAGCGATCCTTTGACTGGACTTGCGAATTACCGCCGGCTGCTGGAAGTGATGGAAAGAGAACTGCTGCGCGCGCAGCGCACGGGTCGCGGATTTGCCGTGTTGCTGCTGGACCTCGACCACCTGAAGCAAATCAACGACGTTCATGGCCATTTGACCGGCAGCCAGGCGCTGAAGCGCCTGGGAAATGTGCTGCGCCAGCATTGCCGCGCGATGGATACGGCGGCGCGATACGGCGGAGATGAATTCGCGCTGGTGCTGCCAGAAGCGGAAGAAGCCGTTGCTGTGCAAGTGGCGCATCGAATTCGCAAGCGTTTGGCCGAGGACGGGCACGAGCCGAAAATCACCGTCAGCGCAGGGGTGGCCATTTATCCGCGCGACGGCTTGACGATCGAGAAATTGCTGCACTCGGCGGACAACGCTTTGTATGCGATGAAGGGCAGGCGGGCTCCATTGGGAAATGGGACAGGCATGGAAGGTAGTTATCTCGGTGAACAGGGGGCAGGGGAATGGGGATCCGAGGAAGGGCAAAGGCGAGGAATTACCAAATAGAACGACGCGAAGCACGCGTGCCGATGGAAGTCGGAGTGAAGATCTCGGGCAATACATTTTTGCCCGGGCAGGAAGCGACGTTCACGGAAAACGTCAGCTCGCGAGGTGCGCGAGTGCGCAGCGTGCGGCGCTGGCGAATCGGCGAAAGCATTTCCGTATCGTCGCTGACGGGGAATTTCCGGTCACTGGCGCGAGTGGCTTACTGCGAACCCACGCGAGGAACAGGATTCGCCGTTGGAGTCGAATTCCTGGAACTGGAAGGGCAGTGGGTGATCGCGTCGGGCGCTTCGGCAGCGTGAAAAAACGCTCGTTTGGGATCGGCGGGCGACGGTAGCTACCCGATTCCGCCTCGCGTCTTATTGCACGAAGCCGACGGTCGGTTCAGGAGTGGGGCCCGGACCTTCGGCGATGGGCCCGAACTGCGCTTCATAGCGAGTGATGTTCTCGCTCAGCGCGCGCATCAATCGCTTGGCGTGGCCGGGACTGACGATGACGCTGCTCACCAGCTTGCCCTGCGGCACACTCGGAAAAATATAGATGAAATTGAGCGTGAATTCCTCGGCATTGTGGTGAATCATCACGAGATTTGAGTACTGCCCGACCAGTTCTTTCTCGTCCGCTTTGATCTGCACCTGCTGCGGTTTTGGGCCTTCGGCCATGGAACCCTCCCGGAAGTCGCGACCACTATAGCAGAAGGTTTCGGCGGAATGCGCCGGGCCAAAGCGCATTTTGGTTTTCGGCATGAACGCGAACAACGCGGATTGACGCCCGCACGGGTTAAGTGTAGTTTATTCCATTAGTTCATTGGCATTAACTCATGCCGCACAAGAAAAATTCACACAAGACGGCTTCTTTCGAGACGGTGCAGCTCACAACGGAATCCGCTGTTGCATCTTCCCTCGCGCGAGACCTTGTCGGCCAGCTTACGCACGAAGATGTGGACCGTGCCCGCGATCGCTGGCGCGTGGCGCGAGCGCGGTGGTTCGGACGCGGATGGAAATCGCTGGGGGGGTTGCGCATTCTCTGGCTTCTTGTGGGGCCGGGCGTGCTGGTGTTCCTGGGCGAAAACGACGCGCCAAGCATGCTTTCGTATTCGGCGGATGGCGCGCGTTACGGAATCGG